>JBDRLK010000176.1:0-4539 GCA_043813155.1 Pseudomonadota bacterium
GCGAGGACGAAAGCCGCAAAGTGCACCCCACGGAAGCCATTTCGTCTGGAACGATTTTCCGCTTCCGCAGGGACCCCGCCTCATTGCCCACAGGCGCGGCCGCAGTAGAGTGGTGGTCCCTGATTTGCGGGGCGCTGTACTTAGTACAACGCCCCGCAATTCCTTTACATGCGGACGGCTGAAAGCTGACGGCTGACTGCTTTTTTATTGACAATTAAGAGAATAGAGAGCATTTTACGGGGTAACCATGTTCAGCGTCCTGATCATTGAAGACGAATCCACCTATGCACGGGCGCTTTCAAAGTCCCTGACGAAAAAGACGGTCCAGGTCAGCGTCGAACAAACCGCCTCCGACGGGCTCGGCAAGGCGAGAGCGGAAGCGTTTGACGTCATCCTGCTCGACAATCGCCTGCCCGACATCCTGGGCCTGAACATGATCGGCCGCCTCAAGGCCGCGCGCCCGCTCGCGAGCATCATCATGATGACGGCCTACGGCACGGTGCAGGACGCGGTCGAGGCCATGCGCCTGGGCGCCGAGGATTACGTCCTGAAAACGACTTCACCCGCACCCATCATCAACAAGGTTCTCGAGATCAAGCAGCGCAACGAGAAACGCGAGGAGATAAAGGACAAGCCGAAGTGGAGCGCAGAGGAGCTCCTGGGACAATGCCCGCAAATCGGCAAAGTCAGGCAGCAGCTCGCCGAGGTGTCGAAGTCGGCGGAAACCACGGTTCTTCTGACGGGTGAAAGCGGTTCGGGCAAGGAAGTGGCCGCCAGGAACCTTCATGTCAACACGGGCAAGCCGAAAGACCTGTTCATTCCCGTTGATTGCCTCAGCCTTCCCCAGGGGCTTGCGGAGAGCCACCTGTTCGGTCATGAGAAAGGGTCCTTCACCGGGGCGGACAGGAGACATGTGGGCTTTTTCGAAGTGGCCCGGGACGGCATGGTCTTTCTCGATGAAATCGGCGACATCGACATCACCATCCAGGGCAAGCTGCTCAGGACCATCGAAACAAGGCGGCTGACGCGTGTCGGCTCGACGCAGCAGATCCCGATGACCGCCCGGATAGTACTGGCGACGAACCGCGACCTTACGGAAATGGTCAGGCAGGGAACGTTCAGGGAGGACCTGTACCATCGAATCTCGGTTTTTCCTGTTCACCTGCCCCCCCTCAGGGAAAGAGGCCGGGATATTCTGCTCCTGGCCGGCCACTTCATGCAGTACTTTTCCGACAGAATGCAGAAGCGCGTCGAGGAAATCGATGAAGAAGCTCGGCAACTGATGCTCGGCTACGAATACCCCGGCAACGTGAGGGAGCTTAAAAACATCATCGAACGGGCCGTCATTCTGACAAAAGGGGAGCGTATTACCGAAGAATTGCTGCCGGATCGCATGCTGTCCCCGGCCCGGGCCGAGAGTTTCTCGGGGCTGAAGCAAAAACTGGGCGTTGAATTCGTGCCCGGCGTGGACACGATCGAATCCGTGGAACGGAAAATGATCCAGAAAGCGCTCGACCTGAGCGGGGGCATCAAAAGCAAGGCCGCGGAGATGCTCGGCATCAGCAGGTTCCAGCTTCTCAGGAGACTGGAAAAGTACGGGGAGGAGCCGGCTCGCGAACCGTGAATCTTCATCCCCGTTTAAAATTGAACTTATTTCAAATTTATATTAATTATGGTAGTATGGCTCCGAATTTGAATTGAGTAGCTCTTTATGCCCGACGCCCCGAAATACAAGATTCTCAAGAAGCTGGAAGCGGGAGGAATGGCCGAGGTTTTCTGCGCCGAGATGGAAAGTATCGAGGGCTTTAAAAAGCAGGTGGCCATCAAGAGGGTTCTTCCCCACCTGTCCCAGAACAGGGAATTCATCGCCATGTTTCTCGACGAGGCTCGCCTGAGCCTGAAATTCAGCCACGCTAACATCGTCAACACCTTCGACATCGGCGTGGCCGACAACACCTACTTCATTACCATGGAGTACGTTGACGGCCTGAACATGAAGAGGATTCTGGAGCACCACAAGGCCAACAACCTTCTCATGGACCCATTCTACGCCGCCTACATAGTGACCGAGATGTGCAAGGGGCTGCACTACGCCCACACCCTCAAGGACTCGACCGGAGGCCGGATGGGCGTCGTGCACAGGGATGTGTCGCCGCCGAACATACTCATCTCGAGGCAGGGTGAAGTGAAGCTCGTGGACTTCGGCCTGGCAAAGGCGACGAGCCAGCTCGAGCACACGGAGCCGGGAATCATCAAGGGCAAGTTCTCCTATCTGTCTCCCGAGGCCGCCTGGGGAAAAGAGGTGGATCACAGGGCCGACCTTTTTTCCGCGGGCATCATCTTCTGGGAGATGATGGCGGGTGGACAGAAGCTCTTCCGTGGAAAGACGGATTACGACACGGTCATGATCGTAAGGGAAGCCAACGTTCCGCCCATCGGCGACATCAACCGCGCTGTGCCGAGGCAGATCGACGAAATCCTGAGAAAAGCCCTGTCGGCCGATCCGGAAACGAGGTTCCAGTCCGCCGCCGAAATGGGCAGGGACATTACGAATGTCATGTTTTCCCATCGAAAAGCGGTCTCCACCTTTGATATCGCCGGGTTCGTCGAGAATATCCTGACCCGGGAGCCGGTCAAGGCGTACAGGGAGGAGCCGGACATCGTGGACCTCCTGATCGAGCAGGAGCTCGACCGGGTTACCTCCATCGACGCTCCGTCGGATGCCATATTTACCGACGGGTCGAGGCCCATCAGCGTGGCGGAGATCAGCGGGCTGCTGGACACGGAAGGGGGCATGGAGGACCCGAGACAATGGGCGGGGGAGCTGAACCCCGGTCGAAGCGGCCCATTCCCCGCCCTGAAGGATATTGACGAACGTGCATCCGGCTGGCACGAGATCCAGGTGCATAACCTGGGGGGATTGAGGAAACAATCCGAGCAAATCCAGGTTCCGCTGGCTGCGCAGCAGTTGCCCAGCTTCCCGGTCAACCTCCAGGCCGAGCAAAAGATCGAGAACAGGGAAGCCACGAAAAAGCAGGGCCCGCGATACGGCCTCTGGTTCATACTGCTCTTCCTGGCCCTCATCGGCCTCGGGGCCGCCTACTACTTCCTCATATTCCAGGGATAAGAAAAAAGGCGGTAATAAACCAGGTCCAGCACCCATGAAAGACGCCAAAGGATACCTGCCCAGAGTCCTGACCATGATTCTATCCGGTGGAGAGGGACAGCGGCTCTACCCCCTGACGAAAGACAGGGCGAAATCCGCCGTCACCTTCGGGGGCATATATAAAATCATCGACATCATCCTCTCCAACTTCGTCAACTCCGGGCTGATGAAAATCAAGGTGATCACTCAGTACAAGTCCCATTCGCTCGACGAGCACATAGCAAGAGCGTGGAAGCTGTCTCCCGTGCTGGATAATTTCATCGAAACCATGCCGGCCCAGCAGAGACTGGGCAAGGACTGGTTCAAGGGAAGCGCGGACGCCGTCTTTCAATGCCTTAACGTGATAGAGGACGAAAACCCCGAGAACCTGTGCATCTTCGGCGGCGATCACATCTATGCCATGGACATCCGCCAGGTGCTCGACTTCCACGTCAGGAGAAACGCCGACTGCACGATCTCCGTGATACCCAAGCCGGCCGCGGAGTCCACATCCTTCGGCGTGGTCGTTACGGGACGGGGCGGACAGGTCATCGGTTTCCAGGAAAAACCTCAGAACCCAAAAACCATGGTGCGCAGGCCCGGCGAGATCCTTGCCAGCATGGGCAACTACATTTTCAAGGCGGATGTGCTCAAAGAGGCCATCACGCAGGATGCCATGAAGGAGGAATCGACTCACGATTTCGGGAAAAACATCCTGCCGGCCCTCCTGGAAGCGGGAAAGAGGGTCCTGGCCTATGATTTCAGCAGGAACGAGATAGAAGGGCACAGCGAGCACAACAGGGGGTACTGGAGGGACGTGGGCACGATCGACTCGTTCCACGAGGCGAACATGGACCTGGTTTCCTACAATCCCTGCTTCAACCTGTACAATCCCAACTGGCCCGTCCGGGCGCTCGTGCGCCATTTGCCCCCGGCCAAGTTCGTCCACACGGACGAGGCTTCCGAGCGGGTCGGGAGCGCCATGGACTCCATGGTTGGGGATGGAAGCATCGTGTCGGGCGGCAAGGTCATTCGCTCGATCCTTTCACCCGGAGTGCGCATCAACAGTTTCTCTCTTGTCAAGGACAGCATTCTTTTCGATGGCGTGAAGGTCGGACGGGGAGCGGAGCTCAACAGGGTCATTGTCGACAAGGAGGTGTTCGTTCCGCCGGGCATCAAGATAGGGCGCGACCACGACCAGGACCGCAAGAAAGGATTTTTCGTCAGCCCCGGCGGTATCGTCGTGGTTTCGAAGAGACAGAAAATCGAGTAAAAATAGCCGGCAGCTTGCTGCCGCGTGTATTCACGATTCCGGGGGGAGTATGGGGGCCGGGCCTTGAATCTTGAATTTCATCCATTATTTCTATGAAATTATTTCATAGCGCGAAGAATGA
>JBDRLK010000177.1:0-7441 GCA_043813155.1 Pseudomonadota bacterium
TTAGGGCGCACTCAACAATAGATTCACAGAATGTGGGCTAATGTTCTCATTACATGCAATGACATTTTCTGGGCGCCGAGGCGCCCGGCTGGCAAGGCGCGGGGTCCCCGTCACGACGGAGGCGTAGTCGTTCTACGCCGAAGAGTGGCGGGGTGCAGCAACGCAGCCAGCCGGGATGGATCGGCGCCCAGAAATGTGAATCTAATGTTGAGTGCGCCCTTAGCCCCGCCGGCTTCAACCTCGCTACAGGCGGCCCTAAAGGGCCGCACTACAGGCTGCGCCACGTTGATGATTTGATTATTTCACGACCAACACCGGGCCCTTGATGCGGTTTTCCCCGTCCGTTGCCTCGGCCGGCGCGGCCTTGGCCCGCGCCTCCCATGTGTACAGGCCGTACATGAGCCTGTACCTGCCGGCCGGAACGTTCTTCGGAATCCTTATGCGGGCAACGTCCCTGACGATCCCGGCGGGCCAGAAATTTGTCGGCGCCAGCCCGCCCGCAGGCCAATGGTCCGCGTGAAAGCGCACCGGCCCGTCGAAATGAAAGAAAAGCCTGTAGCCGCGCTCCACCACCCCCGTCTTCTCGAAGAAGCAGCGCGCCACCACGACGGCGCCCCGCTCGACGCTGCCGGACTCGAACGAGCAGCCGTGCGCCGCAATGCCGGCGCCCGGAAACGAGCCGATGCCTTCGAGCCCGCCCTCATCCACGCCTTTAACCGTCAACGGCCCGTGGTCCTTAACCGCGTCGAGAATGTGCCTGATCCTCCGGGCCATGGCCGCGCCCACGGATTCGCCATGCAATGTCTGGATGAAATAGTGCTTCGGGAATTTCTCGTAGCCGGCCCTGTACCTTCCGAGCATCGCCGCCATTGAAGGCAGCTTGCGCCTTTTCGGCTTCATGATCCTGGGGTTTCCAAGCGTGCCCGCAGTGACCTCGTACCCCTGCATGATGGCGGGGCTTTCGATCACGGTCGTGCCCCAGGTTTTCAGGAGCTCCGCTGCCACGGGATTGAGCGCAAATGTTTTTTCCGCGAGCGCCTTCGAAATCGTTTTATGCTCCCGCCACTCCCTGTCATCGGAAAGCGTGCGCGTGAAGAGCCCGTCAGTGTCGAAAATCCGAACAGGCGCGAAATAGCCGACCCGGCCGATGTCCCTTCCCACGAACCAGGACTGCTCGAGCGGCCGGTCGGACGATTCGAGCACATCGAAAAGCTGGTGGATCATGCCGAGCTCGTCGATGTCGAGCCGCTTGATGCTGTCGGGTATCTCCCTGCGCATGCACTGCATGGTCTCGTTGAAAGAGGCGCGGCTCTTTTTCGCGACCCATGTCTCGCCGCCGCCGTAGGAGTTGTGCTCCGCCCACATGTAGCGGGTCTCAACGCTCGCGACCTGCAGGGCCCAGATGAGAAGCACGGCAACGATGATTGCGCTGCATGCTGCCGCATATATTTTCCCTGGTATTCTCCTGATGCACCAACCCAGTGCATGGAGCCACGCCAGCATCATGCAGACGAAGACGGGCAGGAAAAAACGAAGATTCGGCATCCAGTCCTCTTCCACCAGGAGAATGAAGACAAGGCTCGCGGCCGCAACGGCCGCCGGCATGGCGAGCCTGCCGCCAACGCTGAAGACCAGCAGGAGGGCGAGGCCCCCGGCCGCGAAAATGATTTCCTGCGCTGACGCGCCGTTGACAAACAGGGGGTTGAGATTAGGCGGCGTCAAGCCCGAGCCCTCCTTTGCATAGTAGACATGGGTCAGAAGCTCGCCGTAGTAAAGATACCGGGCGGCCAGGAAAAGAAGGAACAACAGGGCCGCGGCGACGACGGCGGGCGCCAGCGTCCTTGCGCGAGCCGTGATGTCCCGCCTTCGCCGCCTTACCATAACGTCCGCCGCAATAATCATCCCAAGGTACAGCGGCGCCTCGGGCCGCGACAGGGCAAAGACAAAGCAGAGGGCTGCCAGGGCCGCCGCCTTTCCCCGCCCCGCCCCATCCTTGAATTTCATGAGCGCGCAGACAACCCAGAACATGAGGGACAGGAAGAACGGGGTCTCGAGGCCCATGATGCTCCACGAAACAAGGTAGCTGTTGAGCGCCAGGAGCAGGCACGCCAGCAGCGCAAGAAGCCTGCTGCCCCCCGTGAGCTCGAGCGTGATCATTCCAACGGCGGCCATGAGCGACAGCAGGCAAAGAATGCCCAGGACCTTGGTGAACGTCACCGCCTCGAAGCCCATGAAAAAGGCCAGGGACTGCAGCAGGACCCAGGGAGGGCTCGAGAAGCCCTCGACCCGCTCGCCGGGATTGAAAACCAGCCCCGCCCCTCCCGCGAAATTCTCGGCATAGCGAAGATAGATGAAAAGGTCGTCAACCGTCCTGGGGAAATAGTAGGCAACATGCGCCAGCGCCACGGCCACAACCGAAACGCCCAGCAGAACGAGACCCGTTTTCTTCACCCATGGCGGCATGACTACTGGCTCAATCCAGGGAAAAGTGAAACAGCATACAGCGGATAATTGCAGATATCGTCGTCTTTTCTGAAGTTCATCAAAGTCGACCGCGATAGAATCGGAGGGTGATATTTTTGCCCGTAAATTCTCAGGCTTTTTCTCTTTTTATTTATCCCCGCTTTTACTTCCAGCGGAAATATATTGTCATTACATGGAACGATAAAATCAACCTCAGCCTGGCTGTCGCTCGTCCAGTAATGCAGCTCTCCATGATTGCCTGCAATCAATTCCTGCGCGACGAAATTCTCGACAAAGGCGCCATTGTACTCTGAAAAGAGCCTGCTGCCCTCAATGACGGCCCTCTGGGACATGTCAAGCATGGCGCCGAGCAATCCCACATCCACCAGGAAGAGCTTGAAAATAGTATCATCCCTGTAACCGCTCAGCGGCAGCTTCGGTGTTTTTACTTTATAGCATTTATGGACGAGACCATTATCCACGAGCCACTGAACCGACTGCGCGTAATCTCTCGCCCTTGCGTTTTTTGATATCTGAGAATATTTGAACTTCTTGTTTTCTTTTGCCAGCCTTCCGGGGATGGCGCTCCATATGCCGCTGACCTTGATTGCCTCGGACCTGGTTGAATGTTTAGCAAAATCCATGGAAAAAGCCGCTAGAATATCCTCGTGAACTGTCCTGACCTGCGCAAGATCCTTTTCTTTTTTATATCGCGCTATCGCTTCCGGCATGCCGCCGATAAAGTAGTACATTTTCAGGTTATCGATAAGCTCTTCATGAAAGCTGGTTTCAATGGACTTAACATCAGGTTTTTTTTCTATGAATCTTCTGAGCCCGGATTTCCCCACGGCGTCGAGGTATTCCCCGAAAGAAAACGGATACAGGTTCAGGAAATTGACTTTCCCCACTGGAAACGCAATCGACTTGCCCAGCCTGATTCCAAGTAAAGACCCCGCAGCAACAATGTGATACTCGCTGAGTTGTTCATTAAAATACTTGAGACTGCGAATAGTATCGGGGCAGTTTTGTATTTCATCGAAAATGATCAATGTCCTGCCCGGAAGAATTTTTTCTTCCAGGTAGATGGACAGCTTTTCAATGATTTTTTCCGGCTGGATTCTTCCCGCGAAAAAATCATGAAGTCCCGGGTCCTCATCAAAATTGAAATACGCGCTGCTCAAATATTCCCTATTCCCGAACTCCCTGAGAAGCCATGTCTTGCCAACCTGGCGGGCGCCTTTGAGGATCAGGGGCTTTCTGGCGTGTGAGCTTTTCCATTCAAGAAGAGTCTTATAGGCATCCCTTTTCATGTTCATTTAATACCAATAAACGTGAAACATATCAAGATATCTGCCTGTAAAACGTGAAACATTACTATTTTTTCGTCGTAATAACGTGAAAATATTGCCTTTTTCCGTTGGATAAACGTGAAACCCGCTTGTCGCTACCCGCAATTTCCCGATTCGTGCCTGCTCACCGCCTCCATCATCCTGAAGCAGTCATTGCCATAGGTAGCGCCGTCGCAACCGCACACAGTAAGATTGATGTCATCGGGGCACCATTCTGGAATTGGCCTGCAAACGCCTTCCGCGCCTATAACGCAGCCGGACGACGCGGGCAGCGAGGTGTCGCAGAAAAGCTCGTCCGGGCACTCACTTCCCGTCGGGCCCTCGCATGGAATGTCTTCGATGCACCCGCCCACGTAGGCCAGGCTCACGCGCTCCGCCCTGCGTTCGCAGTCGCTGCACCAGGTCATGCCGTCGCATCCGCACACGAGGTCCGTGCAGTCCGTGAAACACCCGTCCGGCACGGGCAGGCAGATGCCGAACGTGCCGCCCGGCACGCCGCAGGAGAAAAGCTCGCAGTAGTGATCGACCGCGCAGTACATGTCGCCCGCGCACCATTGGGGAGGCGCTTCGTCCTCGTCTTGTACATCTTCATGAAACGCGTCCTCAGGCTCGTCCGGCTCAGCAACGGGATCCGCCTCAGGATCTTCCAATGCATCCACTCCCCCGTCGCGCTGTGCGCTGTACTCCATGGCCGACGATACGTAGCAGGCCGGCAGGAGAATAAAAAAACAGCACTGAGCAATTTTTTTCTGTATCGTTGAATTCCCTTGCATTTGCTTTATTATATAGAATCAATGGCCTTAAAGTCCATCCTCATGTTTTTGTGCATTACCGCGGTAGTGGTCGCCGCATGCGCCGAGGCCGAGGACTCTCCCCTTGATTACTACACGGACCTGCCTGGTGATGCGCCCTACGAATGGTACGATTGGGTGGAAATCGAAGCTGACGCGGCGCCGGACGAGGGCGATATTGCGGACCTGGCCGCGGAAGACCCGATGGAAGACCCTGCGGCCGACCCTGTTGAAGACCCTCTCGAGGACGCTGCCGTCGATCCTGTCCCCGACCCCGTCGAGGACCCGGCGCCGGACCCTGAGCCGGACCCCGACCTGGAGCTGATTCCCGACCCCGAGCCCGACCCGGAGCTGATACCCGACCCCGAGCCCGACCCGGAGCTGATACCAGACCCGGAGCCCGACCCGGACCTGGTGCCCGACCCCGAGCCGGACCCCGACCTTGTCACCGACCCGGATCTCGAGCCCGAGCTGCCGCCGGACTGGGACATGCCGGTCTGTGGAACCGGGACCACGATCCCGGACTGCCGGGCCTTTCCGCCCGACTGCTCGTCCGCCTTTTACACGGACTACGCCACCTTCGCGGCCCTGGGCAACGCGCGCGTCATGCTGCTCGAGATCGACATCCCTGACCGCTGGTTCCTTTTCGTGCGCCTGCCCTTTGACGACCTCGAGGTGTCGCTCCAGTCGCCGTCCGGCACATCGCGCATGTTCTGGGGGCGGTTCTACGGCGGCCATTCCTGGCAGACGAACTGGGACTTCAACGCGTCCTGGCAGATCCCGGTTTTCTGGGACGAGCCGGTCGGCGGAACCTGGACGCTCTTCATACAGGACACGGAGTTTTCAGGCCAGACGACCGAGCTCGTGTCCTGGTGCCTCACCCCGCTCAACCCCGACGCGCACGCGTCCGTTGACCCGGGCGCTTCGCTTCGAAGCTGCTACTCCTCGTCGCGCAGCATACCCGACTACTGCTATGGCGACCCGCCGGACCCGTGCACCACGCACCCCGTGCAGATCGAGATGCAGGTTACCGAGTTCGTGAAGCTCACCCCCCCCTCCGCGGTGCCCGACCTCACGCTCAACATCACGCACACCGACCCCTCGGACCTGGAGATAATCCTCACGTCGGCCGACGGCAGGGACGTCACGGTCTGGAACCGCTCGCCCGGCCCCATCCCCTCGACCATCCCCCTGTCCTCCCTTCCCGGCATCTGGATGACGGGCCGCTGGGCCCTTCGCCTGGTCGACCACGAAGAGGGCGGCACGGGAACCATCTACGAGTGGTGCGTGGAAGCGAACTGACAGGACTCCCCCAATCTCTTGACATCTTTTTCCACAGTATTGGCTATTTCTTCTGTAATAGGCTATTATTAGGCTAATAAGATTGAAGGAAATCGGATAATGAGCTCATTTTCACCAAACACCCTGAAAGACATGAAAATCCCTGTTTCCATCGGCTGGCTTCTGGGTATCTGCATGGAAGGCAAGGGAAAACAGGAGCTCTGGTACAGCCGGAAACCTGAATCGCTCGATGCCCTCCGTGAGCTTGCAATCATTCAAAGCGCTGAATCATCCAATCGCATCGAGGGAGTCACTGTCTCGCCAAAGCGGCTGAGGCCCGTTCTGCTGGAAGGGGCTCGACCCATGGATCGAAGCGAAGAGGAGCTTGTCGGGTATCGAAACGCCCTTGACTGGATTCACACGTCGCATGAGAAAATACCCGTAACGCCGAAGACGGTTTTGCGCCTTCACGAGATGGCCCAGGGGGGTTTTTCGGGCGATGCAGGGAAGTGGAAGGCAAGAAACAATGAAATCATCGAAATAATGCCCAGCGGAGAGCGGCGCGTGCGCTTCATACCCGTGACGCCCGAAAAGGTGCCTGCGGCCATGGACCAGTTGTGCCTGGGCTACTCGGAAGCGTGGCAGCAGGACCGGTTGGCTCCACTGCTTGCTTCCGCCTCGTTTGTCCTGGACTTTCTGTGCATCCACCCCTTTCGCGACGGCAACGGCAGGATTTCGCGGTTGCTGACCCTTTTGCTCCTCTATCATCACGGCTACCAGGTGGGCAGGTTCATCAGCCTGGAGCGGATCGTCGAACAGGGAAAAGAAACATACTACGAAGCTCTGGCAGCATCGTCGCGGGGCTGGCATGAGAAAAAACATGACTTGATACCATGGTGGAACTTTTTTCTTTCCACAGTCAAGCAGGCTCACGGCGAGCTGGAGAAGAGGCTTGAAATAGCCGATACGGGCATGGGAAAAACCGACATCATTCGTCAGGTTGTGGAAAGAGAGACAGGCGCCTTTGCATTGTCTCAAATCGCGGCCAAATGCCCTTCCGTCAGCACCCAGCTCATAAAAAAAGTCCTCCACGACATGAAAGAGGAAGGGTTGGTGCGGCTCGAAGGCCGGGGCCGCGGGGCCCGGTGGCGGACTGTTGACAGGTAGTAAATGTTTAAATGCCCGGGCGGCACTGAAACTCGTCGAGAAGCGGCGTGTCGGGCGATTCGGGGTTGGGAACGAGCTTGCCGTTCCTGGAATCGATCCACAGGTCGAGAGCCTCGAGCACGATCTGGCCGATCAGCGGAACCTTCCTGTCCGGCTCCACGATGGCGGTGGTCGCTTCCAGCCTGCCCTGGATCTCCAGCACCAGCACGCCCATGATCTCCCTCTCGGCTACCCTCATGTCGGCATAGCGGACATTGATTTTGCCCATGCTCTTCAATCGCATCTTACTTGCCATGGACTGCGGCAGAACGACCCTGACGGCCCCGTTGTCGATCTGACAATCGACCTCGATTGGAAACATCTCCCCTTTTTCGATTTTCTCCGCATCAT
>JBDRLK010000178.1:0-3747 GCA_043813155.1 Pseudomonadota bacterium
TGGTAGCGCCTGTCGCCGTAGTAATAGGACCTGACGTCCCCGCCCGTCTCGGCCTGGATGTAGAGCACGGAGCTGTCGAAAACGGACATGGAAAACTCGCCCTGCACGGGCTTGCCCTTGTGGTCGCTCACCGTGATCGTGAACGAGCCCTTTTCGCGGGGCTTGTACTCGGCCTGGTTGCTTTCGACTTTTGCCTCGAGGATGCCCTCGCGGGGCGGGATGAAGAGCTCGCGCTCCAGCGTGTGCACCCTGTTCTCGCGCACCACGATGGCCCGCACGAAGAAATTGGGCTGGTGCTTTTCCTCGGCCTTGAAGGTCATGACATAGCTTCCGCCCTGCGGCTGCTCGAGCGTGTCGTAGAGGATCTCGCTTCCTCCCTCGTGCGACAGCCAGATGGTGGCGTCCTCCCAGGGCGTGGCGACGAGCACCTTGACCTCTTCGCCGCGCTCGTAGGTCCTGCGCTGGCTGACGATCTCTATGTTGCTGAAGCGGAACCTCTTCTTGTCGAACTGCTTGCCCGCAACCGTGACGAGGCGCTCGCCCTCCACCACCTTGTTCCCCTTGTGCTTGCCCCTGAACCTGAACTTGTACTGGCCCGCGTCCTTGAACTGGAACTTGTAAAAAGCCCTGCCCTTTTCGTCCATCTCGATCTTGGATTCCTTGATGATCTCTTCCTTTTCCTCTTCGGCCGCCGGGTAGCTCATGCGCACGATCTCCACGGTCCCTTTCGCCGGAACGGGCTCGTCGTCGGCCGTCATGGCGAGGATCTCGGCCTCCACCTTGTCGTTCTCCGTGTAGAAGGAAAGCGGGGTGACGATGTGCACGTAGAAGGGGTCGCGCGTGAACTTCACGCTCCCGGCGCCCTCGATCGTTCGGCGGCTCAGGTCCGTGACCTCGGCGGTGACCCTGTACTCGAAGTCGTACTGCGCGTCCTCCTCCATTTCCGGGAGCGTCACTTCCATCATGCCTAAGTCGTCCGTCACGCCCTCGCCGTCGCTCAGGAGCTCCTCGCCGCCCGCGTAGGGGTGATCGTAGATGATGCCGAAGCCGCTGCCGTACAGCCAGTCCCACTTGTCGGGCGGCGTGTAGCGGTGCCAGTAGACCGAGCGGTAGACGTGGTACTTCACCTTGCCCCCGGTCACGGGCGCTCCCCAGTAGTAGGTCGCCTTGATGAGCGCGCTGACCTTCTCGCCGGCCGCGGCCAGGGGTTTTTGCGGCTCGACCTTGACCTCGAACTCGGGTTTCTTGTACTCCTCGACGCGGAACTGGCTGCCCGACGACTGGTAGGATCGCTGCTCGGACCCTTCCACGTAGGCCCTGGCGTTGTAAACGCCCAGCGGCGCGTCGTCCTCTATCCTGATCTCGCCCCAGGCCGTGCCGAAGCTTGTGGTTTTTTCCGCTTTCTGGAAAATCCTCTCGCCCTTGGTGTTGGTGACCTCCATCTTCACGCTCACGCCGGGCACGTTGTTGTTCTTTCCGTCCTTGGTGGACCTGACGATGTGCTTGAAGCGCACCGTGTCGCCGGGCCTGTACACGGGCCGGTCCGTGGTGGTGAAGATCTTGAACGTCTCGTCGGTCTCGCTGCGGTAGTAGTAGCTCGCGTACTGGTCGCCGGTGATGGCCATGCGCTTGCCCTGGTGGGCCAGCACCTGGACCGAGTTCGATGAAATGTCGTTTCCACGCGTAAACTTGCAGGTGGCGCGGCCGTCCGAATCGGTCTGGGTTTTCGTGACCTTCACCTTCCTGTTGTAGCCGACCGAGTAATCGTAATAGGTCTCCTTGATGACGAGCGGGACGCCCGGCAGCGGCTTTCCCTTGTCCGAGCTTGTCACGAGGTACTGCACGCTGTCGGCCAGGGGTTTGCCCACGATGATCATGTCGGTCTTGATGAGCGGGTCGATGTACTCGACCTTGTCCGCGCGGCCGTGGACCAGGTAGGTGCCTTTGGGGAGCTCGGGGAGCTTTATTTTTCCGTACACGCTGAGGTAATCCCCCCTGTCGCGGGTCGTGTAGCTCAGCTCCCTGACCTTTTTCTTGCAGTATTTTTTTGCTCCCTTGAAATCCTTGAAAGTGCTGTAAGTGTCAGAGAAGTTGGCGTAGGGCTTCTTGAGGACTTTGGATTTCATGAGGATTTTCGGAAGGTCGATCTCGTAGATCGTGATGTCGACTTTCTTTATGTTGGTCGTGTAGATGGTCAGAACGTCGTCTTCGCCGCTGTAGCCGATACCGTCCGTGCTGGTCTCGAGCTTGGGGCGCTGCATTTCGTGCAGGCTCGATTGGACATCGTCCTCCCACTTGCTCTTCGGGAATTTCTCGAGAAACTTCTCGTATACTTTTTTTGCCTCGATAAATTTTCCGCGGCCCTCCAGGGCCCTGCCCTTTGTGGCGAAAAACAGGTCCGTGTCCTGATCGTCGGGGTATTTCTTTATCACGCCGGAGAGGATCTTGACGGGGTGCAGCGCGTCGGGAGGCTCCCAGACCTTTCCACGGTATGGGTCCGGGTCGAACGCGTCCTTGTGCTTTTCATCCCACTGCTTTCTCTCCTTTTCCTCTTTCTTCAACCACGCCGCGGGCGCGCATTCGGAAAAACGCATCAGGAAGAGCGCCTTCTTGAATCCGGCCCAGGCCTCGGGGTGCCTGTCATTACGGCCCTGGTTGAAGACATTGACCTCGTCGAGAAGGAACAGGATTTTCTCCCGCGTGGTCCAGTCCGGGTCGTGGACCGACCCGGGCGCGGGCGGGTCCAGGGGCTCGGCCGGCGGGCAGCGGTCGTGATGGGTCCAGTACATGTTTTCGATGGTCTCGACCATGATAAGATTGTTTGTCACGGCTTCGGCTTTCAGGTCGTCGCCGGGCGACGCGCCGCGTTTCGCGGCCGGCGCGGCCAGCAGGGCCATGTAGGCGAGCCTTGCCTTCTCGCGAAAGGAGACGGCCGTGTCCCTGTTCTCGTCGGACATGGTGCGGTACTCGCCCTCGCGGTCTTCGTAGTTGTAATAGACTTTCCCGTCCCGCTCGTAGCCGGAGTAGGGCAGGGTGAGGTAGAGATCCGAGAGGGTCGCCATGACCCGCGCTTCCCAGAGCAGGCCCGGCTTTGATTCCAGGAATTTCAGGAGCGCGTCGAGCGCCTCGTCGAACTCGCTGAGCTGGTAGTGGCAGCGGGCCATCTGGATCCTGCTCTCGGCCGCCCAGTAATTGGCCGGGTCGTCCTTGACGAATGCGGCGTATTTTTCGAGCGCCGTCTTGTACGTTTTCTTTTCGAAGTCATTTTGAGCCTTCTCGAACTCCTGCGGCTTTTCACCCTTTTTCATCCAGTCGCCGACATACAGCTTGGGCGGCCTGGGCAGCTCCCTGCCTTCATCCGCTGCTACGTCGAATTCAATGGGTGTTTCGTCAACGACCACTGATTCCATGGAGGTCGTGACCTCGCGCGGTCCTTTCTGGCAGAGCGAGAATGATGCCGCTATGAAGGCGGCTGTGAGAAAAACGGCCAGCGAGCGTTTTTTTGAATGCATCGTATCCTCCCGGTATCTGTTATTAGGTAAAGTAAACCGCTGATTGTTCCCAAACCTTTCCATTTAACGTACAATAGATCAATAGGGTTTAATTAATTCAAGACAGTTGCCGCTGACTGGCCTTGGCAAGCAATTAATAATAGTTTAAAATTCAAAGCATAATAAAGGTTGAAGCTAAGGAGCCGCCCAAACATTATTTCGACTTCTGGACGCCGATCGATCCCGTCCAGCGGCG
>JBDRLK010000179.1:0-10310 GCA_043813155.1 Pseudomonadota bacterium
CGTGGCGAACCTGTAGATGATCAATTCGGAAGGGGCGGTTCCGGCCACGGCGAGAAAGTCGCCGTAAGGCTCGCCCTGAGCCGACATGGGCACCATCACCGTCCCGAAGTACCCCCCCCTTGTACGCCGGGGGCTTGGACGTCACGCGAACCGGGGCACTGTCCGCGAATTCCCAGAACTTCGTCACAAACGTGCACGCCGATGCCAGAAGCACGCTCAGCGCCGCGATGAAGACTTTGTTGATCGTTGTTTTCATGGCTTACTTTCCATTATTCTCGATGTCTGCCAGGTCAACGGGCCCTTCAACCTTGGATTCCGAGTCCGGGAGCGGGTCCCTGAGTATGTAGTAGAGTCCAAGGATTGCGCACAGGCCGCCGAGAACGAAGCCTGCATCGGCGCCGATGGCAAGGCCCAGCCCCTTGTCCTGGCGCTTGTCGTCGGCGGCCAGGATGCCCAGGTCCGCGTCTTTCTGCATGTTCCCCATCTCGTCGTAGGAATAGTAAGCGAGCGCGGCCCCGGCCGCCAGGAACACGCCCATGAGCGCGAAGGAAACGTAGGCGGAGGTCCGTTTCGGCTTGGGGTTGAGGCGAACGAGCAGCGACGTCTTGGAGCCCCTCTCGATCGTGATGGCCTCCTTGATGGATTTCATTCCCTTTGCGTCGACAAACACGTTGTGAAGGCCCGGGGACAGCTTTCCTTCAAAGGGAGCCGCCTCGGTTTTCTCCTTTTCCGTCTTCTTGTCGAAGATGACCCGGCCCTCGCCCGTATTCGTCTTGACGGCGAAGATTCCGTATTCCACGCGCTCGAGCTGAATGTCCAGCGTGGTCTCATCGCCCAGCTTTATTTCGATGTCCTTTTCCATCGGCTCGTAGCCCGCGAGCTCGATCCACAGCTTGTGCTGTCCCTGGGGCAGGGGCTTGCCTATGGGGGTTTTCCCAATGATGCCCGCGTCCTTGTCGTCCAGGTAGACTTTTGCGTTGGGGGCGCTCGTGCGGATATTCAGGTAGCCCAGGAACTGGCCCTGGCTCATTTCCACGACGATCACGTAAATCCTCCCGCCGCTCACGTCCACCATGGTGTCCACGGTTTTGAACTTGGGATGCTCGACGGTCACCTTGTAGCGCCCCTCCTCGAGCGTCTGCGCCAGGGGCGACTCGCCGTCCGCCACGTGCACGTCGGGATAGGCCGTGATGATGACTTTCGCGTCGGGAGGGTGCACGCGCACGTTGATGAGGGACTTCATTTCGCCGGCCGAGGATACAGGCGCGGGCTCAGCCTCGGAGCCATCGGGCACGTGCTCGGGCTTTGTTTTCAGCTCCTTTATTTTTTCGAGGATGCCGTCCCTGTCCGGGGATTCGGGCTCCGCATCCAGGTACTGCTCGTAGAACGACGCCGCGTGCTTCCACTTCATCATCTTTTCGTAGGAAGCGCCCAGGTTGAAGAGAAATGCGGACAGTGGAAGCACGCTGTAGGCCTTCATGAAGGTGATGGCGGCTTCGTCGTACTTGCCGGCAAGGTAGAACTCCTGGCCTTTTTCCATGTGAACCCGGGCCTGCTCCACTTTCGCGGCGTCGAACTCCGTCTGCCCCACGGCCTTCATGTTGCCTTTATCGGCTTCGGGGTCGGGGGGCGTGTACTCGGTTTCGGGCTTTGCCTTCAGCGCCGCGATTTTCTCGACAATGGATTCCCTGTCGGTCGCGTCGGGCTCTGCGTCGATGTACCGCTCCATGAACTCCGCCGCATGCTTCCACATTTTTAACTTTTCATAGGCTATGGCGGTGTTGAAAAGGAACGCGGACAGGGGAAGCACACTGTAGGCCTTCATGAACGTGATGGCGGCCTCGTTGAACCTTCCGGCCAGAAAGTGCTGCTGCCCTTCCTCCATGTAGACCTTCGCCTGGTCGACCTTTGCGGCATCGTAGCCCTCGGCGTGGACGGCGGCCGGGGACGCAAGAGCCGCCAGAAAAAGAAGCGGTAAGAGTTTGTTTTTAAGGTTTTTCATCGCTGGATCTCGCTCGTTCATCTCCAAAAAAATTTAATCCTTATTTTACTCATGATCGTCCGAAAAGTAAACACCAAGCACCCAAAACCCTGTAACGTTTCATGGATTACGGATGATGGCTTCTGAATTCCGGCTCCCGGCTGCCGGCTACTGGAATATCGAAGGAGTTTTCAGCTCCCCGGTGTTCACGTTTTCGAATTTCTTTCCCTTTGAGCCCTTCTCGCCCTTCTGCTCTTGCTTGTCCTTCGAGTCTGTTTTGTCGAGCTTGCTTTTCTTTTTTCCCGTCTTTCCGATCTTGAGGCTCACGAGCGTGGGATTCTCGGAAAGCGAAACGGTCTCGGTTATTGTTGTCCTGCCTCTCGTTACGATCAGGTTGAGCGTCTCCCCCTTGAGCCCCTCGAACTCGCATGGGGTCGTCGGGCATTTCTGGCCCTTGCCCTCGACTTCCACGATTGCGCCTCCAGGCGAAGTATCGACCTTGACCTTGACTTTCTCCCCGGTGGGCGGGGCCAGGATGCTGTGCTTTTTCTTTTCTCCGGCCTTGTCTTCCGTTGTTCCGCCGCCGCCGCTGTCGTCGGTTTTCTTCGACCCGTCCTTCGGATTTTTGCCTGTCGACCCGCCGTTTGTGTTTCCCGGGCCGGCGACGCCGCCGCTTTCCTGCGGCCTCGTCAGCTTGAAAACAGCAAGCCCGACTATCACCATGAGCACGAAGGCGATCAGTATGACGGAAAGCATGGCCAGGGGCCGCTTCTTCCCGGCCCCGAACATTTCCTCTTCGCCGATGACCTCCAGCGCCTTGCCGGGGGTGACCATGGATTCAGGCTTGGCCGGCTTCTTCCCCGCCGGGATCGCAATGGAGCTTTCCTCGGCTTCGAGATACATTGACTCGATGGCCTTGGCCAGGGCCACGGCGTCCTGGAACCTGTTGTCCGCCTCCTTCTCGAGGCACTTGTAGATGATCCGTTCGAGCGGCTCGGGAATGTCCAGGTTCGGGTTCCTTTCCCTGAGAGGAGGGACGCTCTCGAAGATGTGCTTGCTCAGGATGGACATGAACGTGTCCCCGGTGAAGGGGACGGAGCCTGTCAGCATCTCGTAGAGTATGACGCCGACGGCATAAATGTCTATCCTGTGGTCGACCGGCTTTCCTGCCGCCTGCTCGGGGCTCATGTATTCCGGCGTGCCGAACACCACGCCGGTCTTGGTCAGTTTCCTCCCCTCGCTGTCGAGCACGGACATTTTCGCGATACCGAAGTCGAGGATCTTGACCGTCTCCTTGTCGGTTCCGGCATGCTGGATGAAAATGTTCTCGGGCTTCATGTCCCGGTGGACGATACGCTTCTTGTGAGCGGCATCCAGGGCTTCACAGACCTGCTTGATAATCTTTACGACCCTCTTGAAGGGAAGGATCCTGTTGTTTTCGAGAACGGTCGCCATGTCCTCGCCCTCGAGGTGCTCCATGACGAAGAAAACCCTGCCGTCATAGGTGTAGCCGAAATCCGTGACGTCGATGATGTTCGGGTGGCCGATGATGGAGGCGCTCCTGGCTTCCTGCTTGAAACGCTCGACGACATCCTGTTTCTGGGTGTAGTCCTCCCTCAGGATTTTAAGCGCGACTTTTTTGCCTATGTGAATGTGCTCGGCCTCGTAGACGACTCCCATGCCTCCCTCGCCGAGCTTGCTGATCACTTTATATTTCTCGATGTTCTTGCCGATGAAAGGATCAGTTATTCTTTTTGCTTCGGACTGTACGGGTGATTTTTTTGCCAGGAAAGAGGGAAGCAGATGCAGGTCTTCCCCGTCGACAGGGCACTTTTCCTCGCTGTCAGGGTACTTTGCACCGCATTTTCTGCAAATCTTCATACTTCTTCGATATACAGGTCGAATAAATATTGGCTACAAATATTACATGTATAAGATATCATTGTTTTAATCATTGGTCAAATTGAAGAAACAAAATAGTTTCCCGCTGCGATAACGATAATATGGACGCTGCAAATGTGAACTTCAACGGATGCTGCGCCGGCGCGCAGGAGGGCGGAGGCGGCGGGCGAATGCCCGTGAAGAAGCGCAAAGACCGGGAATCTCCGGGCCGGGGAGCCTCCTTTTCATCGCTTGCTCATGCGGGCGTTGAGACGAAAGTGCCGGGGACCGCAAAAAAACCGCCTCCTGCAAAAGGCTCCTGCAATGTTTCGGGAGAGGCGGCCGGGGGCTGCCGCACGGGAGGATGGGCGGATTTGTCAAAAGGCGTGATCAGCGGGAGCGGCCCGGACGGGTCCTCATATCTTTCCCTGCGCGTGGAATCGGCCGGGCGGGGAACGCTGGGCCTCGAGATCGTCGCGGAGAACGGCAAGGCGCATCTTCGGGTGACGGCACTGAGCGGGGAGGCCTGCGAGTGGGTAAAGGGCAAGCAGCCCGAGATCGCCTCGATCTTCGAACAAGGGGGCATCAGCCTCGAGGGCATGACGGTAAGCAGCGGTGCGGCGGATGACACGGCCGGGGAAAACAGCGCTGAAGGAATTCATGCGGCAGCGCAGGTGAAATCATTGCAGGAAAAGACCGCCGCCGTCTCCGTCCATGGCCCGGGAAGGGCGGGCCATGCAGGCGAATTGATCGGATGAAGGCCGGTCCGGCCCCTCCGCTATTTACAAACAGCCGCGATCAATGATACTTTCCCGCAGAAGCCATGGGTCCGGAAATCCTCACATTGAAAATACTCGCTTTCGACACGTCGGGTGACTTCGGCGTCGCGGGAACGGTGCGCGGCTTGCGGCTGATCGAGAAGATGGCCGGCAAGTCACCCCGCGCTGCGAGCGAGGGACTCCTTCCCTGGATCATGGAGGTGACCGTCAGGAGCGGCTGGAAGCCGGCGGACCTCGACCTCATCGCCGTGGGGAGCGGCCCGGGGTCGTTCACGGGAACGCGCATAGCCGTGGCCGTGGCCAAGGGGCTGGCCGAGGTCCTGGGCACTGCGCTCGTTTCCGTTTCATCGCTCGAAGCCGCTGCGCTGACCTGGGGTCAGCCGGGGACGACCATAGCCGTTGTCATGGATGCCAGGAAAGGGGACGTTTTGATGGGCGTGTACGGCATCGGGGTCAGGAGGGAGACTTGCGGCGAAGCGCACCTGGAGCTGCCCGAGGCGCGGGTTTTGGATCCGCCGTCGCTCTGCAGCCCGGGCGAGGCCGCCCGGAGGCTCGGCCGCCTGGGCAGAGCCTTGCCGTCCCTCGCGGTCTGCGGCAGCGGCGAGTCGGCCGATCCGCACATGTTCGACGGGCTTCGAAGCGGGATAAAAATCCTCGGGGAGCCGGGCAGCCTTCTCGTCGATCCCCTCGCGATCGCACGGCTCGCGGTGAAACGGTTGATGATGGGTGAAAGAGACGATCCGTCCACGCTCGAGCCCGTCTACCTGCGAACGATTTCGAGCCCGCGGTAGGGAACGGCTCCGCCGGGCTTCTGTTTCATTTGGACGGCTTCAATTTTTCCCTGAGCTTGATGACGTCGTCCGCCGTGCCGAGGAGAATCAGCGTGGTGCCTTCCTGGATGGCATGGCCCGGGCCGGGATTGTACTCGTACGTGCCCTTTCGCGTGTCCTTGACGGCAATGACGAGCAGGCTGGTTATTTTCCTGATCCAGCTGTCCTGGAGCTTTATTCCGATGAGGTCGGAGCCCTCGGGGATGACCGCTTCCTCGACGCGCAGGTTCTTGTCCTTTTCCTTCAGCATCATGTCCAGGAACTGCACGACGTGGGGCCTGATCATTTCCGAGACGAGCCGCATCCCGCCTATGATGTTCGGCGCAACGACCGAGTCCGCGCCCGCCTTCAGGATCCGCTGGATGGTTTGCGGCTCGTGGCATCTCGAGACGATCCTGAGCCGGGGATTCAGCTGCCTGGCCGTGACCGTTGCGATGAGCGAGTCCTTGTCCGAGGGGAGCGTGACGATGATCCCCCTGGCCTTTTCCACGCCCGCGTGCTTGAGCTCGTCGTCATCCGAAGCGTCGCCGACGACGAAGAGCGGGTTGTCGACGTTGTAGTCTGCTTTCAGCTCGAGCTTCAGCGCCTCGATCCTCTGCTCGTCGCTCTCGATGGCCACGAAGGGCGTGCGTGTCTTGACGAGCTCGATGATGACTTCCCGGCCCACCGTCCCCGAGCCGCAGACGATCACGTGGTTTTCCATCCGGGCGATTTCCTTTTCCATCTTTCTTTTTCTCCATAGCTTGCTGATGTCCTTTTCGACGAGCAGGGCCACGATCGACGAGCCGAAAAACACCATGCTGCCCATGCCGAAGAGAATGAGCAGGACGGCGAACAGCCGGCTGTGGGGCACGTCGTCGAGCGGGACCACCTCGCCGTAGCCCACGGTGCTGACCGTGATGACGGTCATGTAGAAGCACTGCTCCAGGGACCACTGCCCGCGGCCTATAAGGTAGAACCCGAGCGTCCCGAGACAGACCACGATCACGACGAGAATGAGGCCGCGCCTGGCCTGGGTGTAGGAGCCTTCTATCTTTGTCAGGAACTCGACGGGCATCGCTCTAGCCGTCCGACTCCATGGAGGGCAGGCAGTAGGTGCGCGTGTCGCTGCTCATGGGGATGCGCGTGCACGCGTAGCCCTCGGCCATCCTGCACTGGGACGCCGAGGTGCAGACTTTCAGGCAGGTGCTGGCGCCGGTGACCACCTCGGCGCACTGCGCGCCCGACCCGCACTCGGTCGGCGAGGTGCACCTGGCCGAGCAGTACCCGCCGGGAAAGGTCAGGTACCCGGAAATGGTCGCCAGGCACTCCCTGGAGCTGCTCGGGACGCAGCTGCACTGGGCCGGCGTGGCGCAGGGATCGCCCGTGAGCCCCACGCTGCAGGGCCCCTCGGCGCCGTCCGTCGCGTCGCTCGCGTCCGGCGGAAGGTCCGGGCCCGGACCATCGGGCATGTCCGGATCGAGTGTGACGTCCAGGTCCGGGAGAGGAATGTCGGGAGGCAGGTCGACGCTGTCCGGCGCGTCCGGATCCGGCGCGATATCCGGCTGGAGGTCGAAAATATCGACGGCGTCGGCCGACTCGTCGTCCGGGGCATCGTCCGTGGATCCTATCCCTCCCATGCAGGACAGGGTCGACAGGGGGACGAAAAGGAAGAGGGCTTTAATTGCAGCTGACATTTCCCGATCCCTCCACGGTGCAGGTCATGACGTCAACGCCGATGGACGTGGGCGGAGATTCGAAGTTCATGTAGAAGAACGCAATGTAGGACGTGTCCGCGACGAGCTTGTGCACGGTGTAGTATCCCATTGTCCCGGCGCTGCGGTCCGTGATCTCCTGCAGGCTCCAGGCGCCCTCGCTGCTTCTTATCGCCATGAGCAGGACGCCGTCGGACGAGTTCTGGTACACCGCGCGAACACGGCCCGACGCGTCGACCCGGACGCCGGAATTGTCGCCCACGAGGTCTTTCTCGCCGCTTATTTCATCGAGGCCCTCGTCGATCACCTCTTTCAGGGCCGCCTCGCCCGCGGGATCGACCTGCATGTAAACGAATATTTCCGACAGCCCGTCCACGTACACGATGTGCCTGGTGCCGTCTTCTCCGATCGCCATGGACGGGTACCAGCCCCTGTCGCCGTGCCTCTCCGGGTCCGGGTCGTCTTCGTCGCCGTCGAGAATGACAGGCTCCTGCCACAGCCCGCCCTGCTGGCGCACCCACACGAGGTCGCCCCCGGTCCTGTCGTAGAACACGGCTTCGATGTCGCCCGACGGGCTCAGCGCGGTGGAGGGCCAGATGCCGATGCCCTCGGGGACGTCGGAAAGCGTCGTCAAGTCCTGGCAGTCGAACTCGCCCGTCGCGGTCCCCAGGCTGTCGATGTTGCTGAGGCATGCCTGCGTGAGCGAGCAGGCGGCGCAGTTTTCATAGGAATCATTGTCCGCAGGGGGCCAGCACAGAAGGTCCTCCGTCCTGCACGCGTAGCCTTCCGGGCATGCCCCCCCCCAGCAGGGCGTGTCCTCCAGGGTCGCTGCGACCTCGACGCTCCAGCTCCCGCCGCTTCTCACGGCCAGCTTCAGGTGACTGGCCAGGTGCACGACCTGGTAGCCTTCCGCGCCCGGGTGATCCTGCGCCTGCCAGGTGGTGGAACGGTACATGACGGCCGCGTCCCCCGACGGCAGCTCGAACATCTCGCCGTACAGGCCCGCGTCGCCGCCGCCCTGCGGGGTCTCGTTTCCTTCCATGCCCGCGTCGATGACGGCCGGCGATCCCCAGCCCGAGCCGTCGTGCGCCATGAATTTCAGCGCGCCGTTGGTCCTGTCGTAGTAGGTTATCATGGGGTTGGAGCCGTCCATGAGGAGCGACGTGTACAGGCCCACGTCGTCGCCCTCTTCGCTTTTTCCGTCGCGCCACCCGTCGGGCGAGTTTGTCACCCACGCGTCGTCCGGCACGCCGTCCAGAATTTCCCAGTCCACGTCCTGCGCGGAGTCGTCCCAGGGCCCGGCAACGAGGTCGCCGTAGCGCATCTCGCTGCTCGCGCCCGAGCTGTAGCCGCTGATCCAGACAGAGGAATCGCCGCCCACGTCCATGCCCGTGTGCGTGCCTATCCTGCCCATGGGAAGCTCGTCGGCCTCCTCGCAGCAGCCCCAGTCGAACCAGCACCCGTCTTCCGGAAGCTCGCCCATGACAAAATCCGGCAGGGAGCCGCAGAAGAAACCCGGCTCGCACTCGTCGTTGTACAGGCCGCTGAGAATATCCGGGGCGGGCGGAGACTCGAGAGCCGAAGGCGGCTCCATGCACTGGTTGTTGATCGTGCAGCAGAAAACGCTCTCACCGCAGTCCTGGTCCTCCAGGCAGCATTCCGGCCCGCGGTTGTCCTCGCATGGGCCCTTGTCGCCGTCGCCGCAGGAGCAGCCCTGGGAGAAAGCAAAGGCCGCCGAAAGAATCATGATCAGGTAGGGCGGGGCTTTAGCCCCGCTGCGGTTTTCAATTCCGGAAAGAGGCATCATTGTTCGTTTAAGACCTTTCACTATGATTTTTTTTTCGCAGAACGAGAAGCGCCGCGAGAAGAAGCGCGAGCAAAGCGGACACCATGGGCCCATGGCCGCTTTGCGAGCCCACGGTGGCGCATGACATGCAGCTGCTGCTGTCGTCCGGAACGGGCACGCGGCCCCTGATCTCGAACGTTTCCACCGTCGCGTTGCCCGCCTCGTCGAGAACCTTGATTTCCACGGCGCTCAGGTCGGGAGAGCCGGCTTCGATCTCGATATGCTCCGCGCCGTCCACCGGCGACCAGTCCGACCGTGTCCCGTCGAGGTGCGTCCTGCGCACGCTCACGGCCAGGTCTTCCACGGGCGAGACCGCGTCGCGCAGCGCGACGTCGATGGATTCGTGATCCTTCCAGTCCGTTTTGACCTCGGGCGGGACGCCGTCCACGATCAGCTCGACCCGCGCGGGCGTGGGATCGACCGTTTCGGGCCGGCCCGACAGCCTGGCCTGGACTTCGAGAAGATGCCGGCCCTGGAAGATGAACTGCCTCGAGCGGATCTGCTCGGTTTCCTTCTTGGACCAGCGGCTCCAGGCGCCCGAGTTGAGGCGCCAGCGGTACTCCATGGGCAGCCCGCTTTCAGCGGGAGAGACGGCCGACATGTCGATCTTGAAGCTCGGCTGTCCGTCGCACTCGCTGAACATGGCCGCCGTGCCCTTCAGGAGGTCTACCCTGGGGTTGACCGCTTCAAGCACAACGGCGGACGTATCCACGGCAGCCGGGTAGACGTCCCGCTCCCCGCCGCCGTCGCCTTCCGCTATCAGGAGATTGGCATAGAGGGTGAGGAAGTCCTCCCCGCTTTCCGCCACGTGCGTGACTCCGCCGTCGGGAAGATCGAGCACGAAGCCCTCGAACTCGGGTATGGCGATGGGGTCCATGGCCGGCAGGAAGCCCATGGCAAGCTCGATGAGCCCGCCGATGGTGTTGCGCAGGCTCTTGTCATCCATGGGGAGAAGATCGTTGTTGTAGGCCCTCACGTCGCTCACCTCGGGGTTCCGGATGATGGGCGTGAGCTCTCCGCCGCGAACGTACAGGTCCACGCCGAGGGAGAGATCGAACGTGGTGGAGAGGAACCGCGAATAGGTCTCCTCGATCCAGGAGTAGAAATCGATGGACACGTCACGCAGCGTGATCGTGAGGAGCGGCTCGTCGCCGATGGCGATGTCCGGGGAGCTGTGCCAGTCGAACTCGGGCTGCTCCAGGGGAACGTGGGCGATGGTCGGCTTGAGGACCAGGGCCACGGGCTCGTTGTCCCAGATGAGGTTGCCCAGCGCGGGAAGGGCCGTCACGACCATCTCGC
>JBDRLK010000180.1:0-15435 GCA_043813155.1 Pseudomonadota bacterium
CGGCCCTGCGCTGGGGTTCCTACCTCGCCGTTCTCCTCGACCGGGAGAAGCCCGTCTGGTCTGCCGCGCGCACGGAAGGGATCAGCCGCATCAGCGATGAAGAGATGGCGCGCATCAACATCGAGGCATCCGCGGCGCTCGGGGAGTGGATCGATCTTTTTCGCGTGGATGAGGGCGGGGGCCTCTACGCGCGGCTCGTGGACCGGACCGTCCACTATCTACCGATGCCGAAGAAGACGGCAAAGCTCGAGGTCGGCGAGCTCGCGGCGCTGGCGGCGCTCTCGGAGCCCGGGACGGCGGCGGGGTTGGTCCGGGCAACCGACGCCGCGCGGCGCGAGCGCGTGCGGGCCGACGCAGAACGTTTTCCGAGCCGCATCCTTGCCAACGCCCTTGGGAACGCGGCGTGGCGCAACGGCCCCGTGGAGAGCATCCACGCCGGACGCGCGCAGGATTACCCGCTCGGGCAGCGCCGGGTGACTGCGGCCGAAGAGCGGGCGCTGATGCGCTTTGCGGGCAGCGGGCTTGCCCTCGGGATGGCGGTGTGCCTGCGATTCGCGATGGAGCGGCCGCCGCGGCCGTGGGCCGAGCAGGTGCTTCCCTACGGCCTGGCCTCCATGATGCTGGTCACCCCTTCGGGTTGGACGCTTACCGGGACCTCGCGCGAGGTGCGCCTGCCTTGACGGGCCCGGACGCCTCCCGATACATTCACAAGAGGGCATCGAGCCCCAGGAGGTGGTGAAAATAATCCTCCTTCTGCAGTTGAGCGGTCACGTCGCCGCCGCAAATGAGGACACGCTCGATTGTATAGTTCCCGGGCGCTTTCAGGAAACGTATCTTTCGTTCCACTTCGGAAATAATCGCAGTCCCCACGGGCCGGGAGGAGAATTTGCATTCAATCAATGTCAGCACATGTCCTCTTCTGTTAACGAGAATATCGATCTGCAATCCTTCGTCCCGGCTTGCACGTCGATTGCGCTGTCTGAAAAACGGTCCGAAACCTATTACCTGATGAAGGTCCAGTCCCATTTTTCCCATAATGGAGGGCAGGTTTTTCATGCAAAGATTTTCAAAGCAGGCGCCCAGATAGCTGTTGAGACTGCTTGCCGTCAGTTTTTCAAACAAACCAGGGGCCGTGTTCTTCTTCCAGCGGTTATCCCAATAGTACTTCAGAAGTGACACCAGCTCGGTTCTTCCTGAAGCCATCCACGGGAGCTCATCAATAACAACATAATGCTTCCCTTTCATTATGTGAAAGGAGAGAGCATCAAATACTTCTTTCCAGCTCCTTGCCGCGCTTTTCGGCGCGCCTGTCTGATCCGCCAGTTGCTGAAGGAAATGATCGATCTGTCTGGGCCTGGAGACTTTTGCAAGGCATTCGAAATACAGGTCCCCTTTGCGCGTCCTTAATTTGCTTAATAATGTACTCTTGCCGATGCGCCGGCGACCATAGACAATACCGAGCTCCGCCCGGTTGGAAGCAATGGCGCTCTCGATAATATCCAACTCGTATTTCCTGCCGTCAAACATGACATTATTATAGATCAGCAAGAATCCAGAGCCAATCTTTGTTTGCTGATCCAGCAAACATCCAGGTAGATCAGCAAAGATTTAACAAAAAGAATCCTTGCTGATCTACAGGTAATTTCAGGAATAAAAGAAAAGGAACTGAATATACGTCTCTACGGGCTCTCCGGGCGTTGTTGCATCGATAAAACCTCATCCGTACCGGAAGCGGCGGGTTTCTAAAGAACGCGAATCATCGCCTGCGGGCTTACCTGGCAGCCGCAGGACCGAGTAATGTCGAAGGACAGCGTATTAAAATATAGCCATATTAAATCATCCTGGCTGAATTAAATCACTATCATTGACTAGCCTGGCTGATTCGGTTATATTCATTGCAGGATTGCAGAAATCGCCATGAATCCTGATATCCGAGAACGCATCCTGGACCTGAACCCATGGCTTGCCAGTCCGGAAAAGTTCCAAGGGGAAATCGATCGCCGGATGCCGAACGTTTTTATTCCGCGCCTCCTGGACCGGTCGGGATTCGATGATCCGCGCAAGGCCAAGCTGATCGTGGGACCCAGGCAGTCGGGCAAGTCCACGCTGGCCTGGTCCTTCATTCGGCAGCGGGATCCTTTATCCGTGATCTACCTCAACTGCGAGGAGGCGCTTGTTCGCATGTGGGCCGCATCCCCTGCCGGCATGCTTCGCGACATCACCAGCGAGTTCCCGTCGGCCGGAACGCTGCTGTTCGATGAGGTCCAGCACCTTGACGAGGCGGGCCTGGTCGTGAAGGGGCTCGTAGACGCCCGTCGCAGCCTCGATATCCTGGTAACCGGATCCTCCTCCTTTCACCTTGCCGACAGGGTTTGCGAAAGCCTGGCCGGCCGAGCCGAGAGGCGCGTTCTCCTGCCCTTCTCCCTCCGCGAGATACTCGCCCATGAGCCCTCGCAGGTCCCGGCAGTCAGGCGACAGCGGTCAGCGCAGATCGCAAGAAGGATCATGACGATCGGAGGCTATCCCGGCGTGTGGCTCGCGGCCGACCCGGCCCGCGAGCTCAAGGACCTTCTCGAAGCGTTCGTGCTCCGGGACGCCTCTGACCTCTTCCGCATCCGGCGGCCCGATGTATTCAGGAGGCTTCTGCAGCTTGCAGCCGGACAGGTCGGCCGGATGGCGAACTGCTCCGAGTGGGCAAGCCATGTCGGCGTTTCCTCTCCGACCGTCAGAGAGTACCTGGCGATCATGGAGGAGAGCTGGATTATTCGGCTTGTGCCTGCATTCTCCGCCGGGAAGCGCCGCGAGATTACCTCCGCGCTCCGGGTCCACTTCGTCGACATGGGACTTCGAAACGCCGTGACCGGGTCGCTCGTGATGGACCTGGACCGCCGTCCGGACAGGGGTACCCTTGCGGAAGGTTTTGCATTCGGGGAAATACTCAAGACCCTCCCATGGGACTGGACCATTCACTACTGGCGCTCGAAGGGAGGCGCCGTGGTGGACTTTGTCCTCGTGCGTGAAGGCCGATGCGTCGCCGTGGAAGTGAAGGCCGGGATGCGGGCGAGCGGAGCGCGGCGCCTTTCAAGATCCGCGCACAGCTTCATCGAGGCCTACTCCCCGGACGTCTTCATCGTCGTGACCGGCGCTTCCACGCAAGAGTCCTCGCCGCGCGCCGCCGCTTCCCCGCCCGGCGGCTCCGCGGACGCGGTGGAGGAAAACGCCGGAGGAAGCACCCCGGTGCTGCGCGTCACGCTCCCCGATCTTGCGCAAGCCGTCCTCGATGCGACAGCTCCTGCGTGACCTGTATCACCGTCCACAGACCTGGTTTTGACTATGGACAGGCTCATGGAAGAGCTGCTCGACAAAACCAGGATCGAGGACGTCGTCGTGTCGGACAATTTTTCTCGGACCGCTTGACAAATATCCTGGGCCAGGACAACTTTATCCACGAATGTTTGGCATGGTTCAAACCAGACTGACACCGTGATGTAGGGCGGCCCTTTTTGGGCCGCCGGCGGGGCATAAAGCCCCGCCCTACAAGCGTTTTGATGTGTTACCCTCATTTGAACCATACCGAATATTAGGCATGGTTCAATAATACCCGATTCAGGGTAACACTGAAATGTAGGGCGGCCCTTTAGGGCCGCCGCGGCGGGGCTAAAGCCCCGCCCTACAGGCATTTTGATGTGTTACCCTGGTTTGAATCATGCCGAATATTTCATCCATAAAAACAAGTCCCGTCTTTGCCGGGCACACCAAGAGGTCCAAGATGAAGCTCAGCTACTCCGTTTCAATCGTGCCGGAGGAAGACGGTCGCGGTTACTACGCGCTGGTACCTTCCCTGCCGGGCTGCTTCTCGCGGGGCGCCACGGTCGAGGAAGCCCAGCGCAACATCGTCGAGGCCATCGAGCTCCACGTGCACGCATTGCGCAAGGCTCGACGTCCTGTACCACGCGAACACGGTTCGGTCCTTCAGACGATTGTGAGCGTAGTCGCGTGAGCCCAAGGCTGCGAAGGATAACCGCGAGCGAGCTTTTGCGCGTCCTTAAAAAACACGGCTACGAGATCGTCGACCAGCGCGGCAGCCACGTGCATCTGAAAGGCGCACGGGGCGTGAGGCTCACTGTACCGGTACATTCCGGCAGAGTTATCGGACCGGGGCTCCTGCTGGCCATCCTGCGCCAGGCCGGGATTGACGCCGACGTGTTGCGATGAGCGGGGGAGGGATCCCGGGGAGATTATAACACACCGGGCGCCCTCATCGAGGTCAGGCGGCCTTGTCGGGTCCGGACGGGCACGTGCAGCGCGCGGCAGCGCCGAAGCGGCTCTCGATGATAAGGTCCGGGAACTCGCGGGCGATTTTTTCGAGCGACTCTTCGAAAAGATCGAGCTTCCCCTGGATGTAGCACGTCTCGGCCCCGGCAAGCTTCATGTTCGCGAGAACAACCCTGCTGGATCCGGGCAGCCTGTCGCAGAGCTCCTTTGTGAACGCCGCCAGCTTCCCGAAGTATGCTTCGTCTTCGAGACCGGCCCGCAGCAGGGCCTCCTGCATGTCCCGGCACCAGCAGGAGAGGATGAATGTTTTCGAGAAGGCGAGCGTTGCTTCTTCGATCGCGCGCATCCTGCCGGGCATCATGAGCCTGAGCATGTCCCAGGCCTCGATCCATAAGTCGCAGGCGGCCGGGAAGCGCTGTTTTTCGAGAAGGTCGTATCCCGCCGCCTCGATCAGGCGTTCGAGGCACGCGGGGCCGGGCCGCGGCATGCCGGCCGGCGCGGCGGCCTCCGGCTTTTCTTGAAGGCATCCGATTTGAGTTTTCCTGTTTCCGGTTGTCCTGAATAAGTTATCGCCGGGAGGGGAGGAAAGTTTCCGGGGATTTGAAAATAAAAGCAATAGGTCCGTTTCAACGGCCATGGCGGCTTGGGCGACCGCTGCGACGGCGGCTGGTTCCGTGTCTTCGGGCTCACTGGTCAGGATTGTATTTTCTTTCCTCTCTTTCAAGGACCTTTTCAAGAAGGCACAGGATGGTCCCCTTCTGCTTCTTGTATGCCGATACGGCCTGCCAGCGGAAATTGAGGTACCTGTGGGCCAGGCGGTTTCGCTGGGCCGCAAGGCTCGAAAGACCGCCGGAATCCTGCTCGGAAAACCCGAGCAGCGCGGCGCAGCTTTGAAGCACCTGCGCATAGGACTCGACCTTTCCTCCCTCCTCTGCGCATACGGTTCCACATGCCTCTATGAGAGCGGTCAGGATATTCTCAACCGTCCTGTCCATCAGCTTCTGCAGCTTCGGGTCCTCATTGTAATCCTTCCACGAGGCTCCCTGGTAGTCCCTGTCAAGCTCCTCCATCTCTCTCGAGATGAACTGGAGGGAATCGGCAATCCTGCCCTTGGCGTACTTGTATTCAGGCATTTGCGAGTTTCTCGAGATTTCGCCTTGCCGCATCGAGTTGGAGTTTCACGCCGAGGATGCTGAAGTCCTCCATCTGGAAGACGGCCTCGTTTACGAGGGATTGAAGATCCCTTCTTTCCCTGACATACAGCGGTTCTCCCAGAACGATTGCGTTGTAGTACAGCATCGGCTTCCATGACTCCTTGATAATCGGAAGCAAATTGACTTCCCTTCCCAGGTTCAATGAAAGCTCGGCGGAAAGCCTTGCCAGCATGTCAAAAATCTCATCTTCTGAATGCATGCCTCCGGAAGGCACGAGCGCAATATCCACGTCCGATTCTTTCGTGGGTTTTCCACCGGCCCACGAGCCATAAAGGAAGCACATGGAGATACCGCAGGCATGCGCATGTTCGGAAAAAAACCCTTCAAGATTCCTCGCAAGCGCTTCCTTTTCGACTCCGGCATTCATGTACTGAAATTATGCATGGTTCAAAAACACTCCCTGCGGGGTAGGGGCGCCTTCAGGCGCCCTCTTGAAAAGACGACTTTTTCGGGAGGCTGAAGCCTCCCCTACCCATGATTTGAACCATGCCTGAAATTATTATTTTTTTCCATGGCCACTGTCAACGGCTCGGCAACGAAAAAATCAGTCTTTTTTCAGCGCGCCTTGTTTTTAAGGACAGCAGCATCCTCCTGGCTCGAGATCTTGCGCTGCTGTACGGTCCCGCCTACGATCAGTCAAGCAGCCATGTTACCGAGGCCAAGCGCATGCTTTCATCGTTCCTCCAAAAGCTGATCGCTGACCGCTTTTTGGCTGCGGCCGAAGGCCGCGCTGTGTGGATGTGGTTTTGTCGAGCCACAGCAGGGGCTTTATGCCCCGCGGAAGCGGCCCTGAAGGGCCGCACTACGAGCCCCGCGGAAGCGGCCCTGACCGCAACACCTTTTTTCGCGGGTCGCCCGAGAGACAGGCCACACTTGGCCGGGCCGTATTATTTCTCCGAGGGCGACAGGGGCCGCACTGCAGGCCTCCCCGCCCGTGTCAGCCCGCGATCCCAACGACCCCAACACCTTATCGGGCGGGTCGCCCGAGCGAACAGCGCCGGCCGGCCATATGAGTTTCACCGAGGGCGACAACATTTTTAAAGCCGCGGCGATCTCGAAAACCTGCTAATGCACGACCGCACGACCGGAGGAATCCACGGGAAACTTGCCGCAAGGATATTGATTTATTCCGTAATCATGCAATAATTACAGGCATGGCTGCAAAACATGCAAGCAGGGCCGCTTCTGCGGCCCTGGCGGGGACTCTTTTCATGCTCCTTCTCGCCGCCGGATGCGCGTCGACCGACACGGAGGGCGATTTCAGCGTGGACACCACGGGCGACGAAACCGTTGACTTCGTCTCGGACACGGACGGCGATCAAGGCGACATCGCACCCGAGTGCGGCTCGGACATGGACTGCAACGACGGGATCGCCTGCACGGTCGACCACTGCGAGGACGGCGCGTGCGTCAACGACCCGTGCGAGGACTGCTGCCCCGACGGGCTGACGTGCATTCCGGACTACGGGTGCGGCACCGCGCCAAAACCCTGCGAAACGGACGAGGAGTGCAAAGACGACATTGCCTGCACTTTGGACCGCTGCCGCGACGAGACCTTCTGCGAGAACATCCCGCAGAACGGCCTGTGCGACGAGGGCGAGATCTGCCTGGCCGCCCTGGGCTGCATCCCGAAGCCCCCCGACGAGTGCGAGGAGGACGAGGACTGCGACATGGCAAACCCGTGCCTTGGCGAGTGGTACTGCGACGCCGAGTTCGGCTGCCAGTTCCTGTCCGTGCTCGACTGCGGCGACGACGACGCGTGCACGGACGATGGCTGCGACCCGGAAACCGGCGACTGCGTCCACCCCGTGCGCGATGCGGACGAGGACGGCCACGGCGACATCGATTGCGAGGGCGGCGACGACTGCGACGACGGCGACCCCGACGTTTACCCCGGCGCGCCCGAGCTCTGCAACGAAAAGGACGACGACTGCGACGAGCTCGTGGACGAGGGCTGCTGCGACGAGGGCGCCGAGTGCGAGACCGAGTGCGGCTCCACGGGCGCCATCGACTGCCCTCCCGACGGGGGCGAGGGCGAGTGCGTGCCGCCTCCCGAAGCGTGCAACGGCGATGACGACGACTGCGACGACCTGGTCGACGAGGACTTCGAGTGCACGCCGCCCGACTCCACCGAGGAGTGCGAGACCGAGTGCGAGTCCGCGGGAACGCGCGAGTGCTCCGACGCGTGCGAATGGGGCGAGTGCGTGCCGCCCGACGAAGAATGCAACGGCCTGGACGACGACTGCATTGAGGGGCCGGACAACGGCTTTGCCTGCGTGCTGGGCTCCTTCAGGACCTGCACAACGGGCTGCAGCTCGACGGGAACGCGCGAGTGCATCGGCGGCTGCGTGTGGGACAGCTGCGTGCCGCCCGAGGAGGTGTGCAACGGCGCCGACGACGACTGCGACACGCTGTGCGACGACGGCGACGCCTTCAACTGCTGCGCGGGCGCGACCCGCGACTGCCGGCTGCTCGACTTCTACGCGGGCACGGCCGTGTGCACGCCCGACTGCATGGACTGGAACATCTCGGCGTGCACGAACTGCGGCAACGGCGAGATCGACGAGGGCGAGCAGTGCGACGACGAGGACTTCGGCGACGACGACTGCACCACGCTGGGCCTGGGCTTTACGGGCGGCGAGCTGGGCTGCGACGCGGCCTGCCGCTTCGACGTCTCGGACTGCCACAAGTGCGGCAACGGCGTCGTCGACGACGGCGAGGAGTGCGACCACCCCGACTACGGCGACCCGGCCTTGACCTGCGAGGACATTGACGATTTCATGGGCGGGGATCTGGCCTGCTACCCGGACTGCACGCTGGACACGACGGGCTGCCACAAATGCGGCAACGAGGTGAAGGACCCGGGCGAGGACTGCGACGGCGAGGACTTCGGCGATCCGCCCGTGGACTGCGAGGACCTGGACTTCATTGGCGGGGAGCTCGATTGCCATTCGAACTGCACCTACAACACGCAGAACTGCTCGAACTACAACCCGGACGGGACCTATACGATTATCCCGGTGCCCACGTACTACTGCGCCTGGGGTGGGGTCAACTTCAGCCTCGGTACCATGGTATTCTCTGATACGGGGTCTGCGCTCAATGTAAGCAACACGGACTCGGATCCGGCGCCGTGCACCATGTTCGGACCCTCGGCCGAGGTAACACGCCACATCGATGTAACATGTACGATTCCTGGAGGCTGCAACGAAAGGTATTCCCTTGTCGGCGATTTCGTTACCGACACCCAGTGGACAGGCACATTTACAGCGGAGTACTTTCCGCCCGGACCCATGACATGCGGGGACTGTCCCGCACTGGTGTCCTGGGATATAACAGGAACGAAGTAGAAAGGTATCGAATCCAACCAACCAGAAAACAACCCTGCCATATAACCATTGACACCCGGAAACAACCCTGCTATTATCGATCCGATAATGGAAAGCTCATTGACGAGAATCATACTCGGTGACAATCCCTGGCTCGAGAACGATGAGCTCTGGGAGCAAAGCCTGGTTAAAAACCTTCCGGAAACATATATTCCCAGGACCATGGAGAAAGGACTGGCGAGCGAGGGCCTGCGCCCTTCCAGGGCAGCCCTGGTCGTCGGGCCGAGACAGTCGGGAAAATCAACGCTTCTGTGGCACCTCGGGCGAGCGAGGAAACTCAGGTTGCTTCTTGTCAACTGCGAGGAAAAAGCGGTCAGGGAGCTGGCGGCCTCGCCTGCTGTCTTTCTCCGGGAGATGGAAAGCTTCATTTCACGATCGTCCTCGATATTCCTCGAAGAAGTCCAGCATCTCGATGACGCGGGTCTTTTCATCAAGGGGCTCGTGGACAGAAAGCCGGGGGTCCCTATACTGGTGACGGGAAGCTCCGGATACGACATGAGGTCCAGGACAAGGGAGTCGCTTGCCGGAAGGGCCGCCCGATTCAGGCTTCTGCCGCTTTCCCTCCGGGAAGCAGGCGGTCACCTCATGGACCTTCCAGGGCCTGCACGCGCGCTGCGCATGGAAGAGGCCTGGCGGGCCATGACAGTGTCGGGCGGATACCCGGAAGTCTGGACATCGGGCTCATCGGACACAAAGGAGCTTCTTCTGAGCCGCCTCGTTGAATCGTTTCTGATCCGGGACGCCTCGGACCTGTATCGTATCGCCCGGCCGGATGCGTTCCGTAAAGTGATCAAGCTGCTTGCCGGCCAGACGGGCAACCTGGTCAACATGTCCGAGTACGCCTCCATCTGCTCGGTCAGCGCGGACACGGTTGCCTCGTACACGGGTATTCTGGAGGACGCTCATGTCATCTGCCTCCTGAGGCCGTTCGTGGGCGGAAAGAGGGCGGAGGTAAAACTCCACCCAAAAGCCTATTACATTGATTGCGGCTTGCGAAACGCGGTGCTGGGGATGTTCGGAAAATGGGAAGCACGGCCCGACAAGGGGCCTCTTCTCGAAACCTGGGTTTTTGGCGAGCTCCTCAAGAGCAGTGCGCCGCGCTCCGAGCTTTTTTACTGGCGAAGCAAATCAGGGGCCGAGGTTGACTTCGTGGTTCAATCGGGCGGCGGGCTTGCAGGCATCGAGGTAAAAGCCGAGGCAATGAGAAGGCCCAAGATCAGCCGGTCCTCGAGAAGCTTCATCGAGGCCTATCGCCCCGCCGACTTTTACGTGGTCAACACGAACCTCGAGCACGCGGAAAGGCTTGGAGGCACGACCGTGCACTGGGTCAGGCCGCACACCATGGACTTCGAGGCGATCTCGACGGCCGGCTGACGGAGCATGCAAGGCCGGCTTGTTCCACATGCGCCGGGCCTTTTTACTTTCCTTTCCGCACGCCGATCTTCAACAAGACCTTGACATGGTTCCATGTTTTGGTATATGCATGTACCAAACATGGAACCTATGTTGCAATCAGAAGCCATCAGGATTCTCTACAGGAAAAAAGCGGCCCTGTTCGATATTGCCGGAGCAAAAAAGCTCTTTTCCGTCGAAAAGGACAACACCCTGTACAAGATTCTCCAGCGGTTGGAAAGAAAAGGAGTCATTGTCAGGCTCACGAGCGGCAAGTACCGTTTTGCCTTCAGGGAAGCAAACGAGTTCGAGACAGCCAACTTTCTTCTGTCACCCTCTTATGTTTCTTTTGAGTCGGCACTGTCCTTTCATGGGGTCCTGGCACAGTTTCCCTATACGATTACCTCTGCAACGCCCCTGAAGTCCAGGAAGCTTGTGTGCGAGGACAGGGAGTACGAGTACTCACACATTGAAAAGAAGTATTACTTCGGCTTTGTCAGGAAAGACACGTTGCTTGTCGCCGAGCCTGAAAAGGCCCTCCTGGATCAGCTTTACTTCATGTCCAAGAAGCTCAGACAGGTTCACGTTGAAGACCTGGACCTCGCGCGAGTCAGCAGCAGAAAGCTGAAGAGGTATGCGCGCAAGTTCAATTATCTTCCCTTGAACAATTTGATTGACAGGTTGGGGCTATGCTGAGTCAAGACAATGCAAAGGAGCTGAGCCGGCGGCTGAACATCGACCTTTTCACCGTCTGCAGGGAATATCTCCAGCTCCTTTTCCTGAAGTATTTTTACGCGCAGAAAGAAACCGATCGGGTTTTTTTCAAGGGCGGGACAGCGCTGAGGTTTCTTTACGAATCCTTTCGGTTCTCCGAAGACCTTGATTTCACGAGCCTGATTTCAGGGGATGAGCTGACACGGCTCGTTGAAAGGGCCCTGAAGAACCTCGGAAGGGAGTTGGAAAATGTTAGGTTCAGGAGGGAAGGGACCCATCCACAGTCCTTTGGCGGAAGGCTGCTGCAGGACCTGCCAATGTTCAAGTCTCCGCTGACCGTGAAGCTCGATTTTTCATTGAGGGAAAAGCCCGTCAGGACCGATGTTTCCCTGATCGAAACGCAGTTTCCGCTGTCGCCTTATCCACGGGTTTCCCATCTGACCGTCGATGAGATGATGGCGGAAACAATCAGGGCAATCGCCACGAGGGTCCGGGGAAGGGACGTTTTCGACCTCTGGTTTCTGCTTTCAAAAAAGGTAAGGATTGACTGGGAGATTGTTGAAAGGAAAATGGAGATCTACCGCGAAACCGTGGACGCCGGCAAGCTGATCGGGCTTATCGAGCAAATGCCCCCGGAGGAGATCAGAAACGACCTGACGAGGTTTCTGCCGCTGTCGCACAGGACCATGGTGAACGACCTGCGCGACAGCACACTGAAAAAGCTTCGGGAAAAAGGAGTCACGCCCAACGAGTAGACGGCAGAACCGGCAACCTCCCGGCTTTTTTCGCAGCCCGCGGAAACTTTTCCCGCCCTCGCTGCGATAAGCTCTTCATGAAAACAAAGAAAAGAAAAAACTCGTTTCGCGCCCGCAGAAGGGCAAGGAAGGCCTCGGCCTCCCGGGAATCGATTGAAAACGCCGCAGCGCCCGCAGGCATGCCGCGGCCCGGCCCGGAGCGCCTGGCCGGCCTGATCGAGTCCGGATACAGGCTTCTCGAGCGGCAGCGCCCGGCGGCGGCCTGCGACATGTGGCTCGAGGCATGGGACATGCTCAGGCTCATGATGCCGCGGGAGATGGGCGCGATCGAAGAGGCAACGCTCGCCTTTTCAAAGACATTCATCCTGTCCTTCTGGTGCGTGGACCTGAAGGACGCCCTGCTGCTGGCCGGTCAGCAGGACGCGGGCTACTTCGGGAAGCTGGACGGGTTCATCACGCAGCTGTGCGAAAGGCTGCCCAAAACCAGCAGGATCGTTCTTGCAAACATCAAGCTTGCCCGCGCCGAGGCGCTCTACAGCCAGGGGAAGCTCGAGCGCTTCGGGCAAGCGCTCGAAGAGATCATCAGCGAGTTCTCGGACTTCTTCGCCGGGGACTGCCTGTGTTACGCGGGCCGATGCGCGTCCCCGCCCGGCCCTGACAAGGCCGCCTGACGCTGAGGCCGCTGCAGCGGATCTTTCACTTTGATTTGTCCTCTTCCTTGCGGATGTAGCCCAGATCCTTGAGATGGCCCTTGGCCGCGTCGTCGAGCTCGATTCACATGAGGTATTTGCATAAAATATTGACATTTCGTACTTACGAAAGTAAACCTATTACGCAAATGATGACAGGGCAAGAAATACTCGACCGCCTTTGCCAGGGGCTCATTAATTTTCCTCCCCTGTCCTTTTCAGTGTTCGACCTTTCTCCAGCCTTCCCGGCCGGGAGGGGTCGTCATTTTCGACCGGACGTGCTCGTGGAGGCGGCTTGGGGCCGACGCCGTTTCCGCTTCGTTGTGGAATGCAAAGCATACTGCAGCCTCAAGATTCTTCGCGATGCCGTTGCCTCGGTATCTGCCGCAGCCGGTGCAACCAATGCTCACCCAATGATCCTGACATCGTGGCTTCCATTAGAGCAGTTGAAGGAGCTCGAGGAAAATGAAGTAAGCGGCATCGATCTGAACGGAAACGGCATCGTGATCGTTCCCGGAAAGCTGCTTGTTTTCAGGACCGGTATTCCGAACGCATATCCCAGGAGCCTGCCCATTCGGAACATCTACAGGGGCATCAGCTCAATCGTCGGTCGGGCTCTCCTGCTCGAGCCGCGGTTCAAATCCGTCGGCAGTATCCGCGAAGAGATCACCTCGCGAGGCGGAAGAGTCGCTCTCTCGACCGTCTCGCGTGTCCTTCGACAAATGGAAGAGGACCTGATCATCAGCCGCGAGGGCCGCGAGGTTCGCCTGCTGCAACCCGACAAGCTGCTTGAGCGGCTTTCCACAGACTACCGACAACCCCGTATCCTCAGCCGGAGTACGGGCAAGTCTCCCCTGTCGCTGGATGAGATCAGTAAAAGAATGAGCCGGTTTGCTCACTCGAGCGGTTTGCGCATCGTCCTCACCGGGGCAGCTTCCGTCAACCGTTATGCCGCGATGGCGCGCGAACCGATACTTTCCTTCTATTGCATGGAGCACACACAGAAGCTGCTCCAGCGGATAAACGTGCAAGCTCAACCAACCGACCGTTTCGTAAACATAGAGCTGCTCCAGACAGAGGATGAGACCGTCTATTTCGACCTGCGAATGGAGCCGGAGGGCGTCTTTGCTTCACTGCTGCAGGCATGGCTCGAGCTGGCCAATGGAGACAAGCGACAGCAGGACGTTTCGCGCCAGATTAAAAAGATAATCCTGAAAAACCCGGGGGCGCCATAACCGATGAATGATCCATTGAAGACAACATTACTCGACTTGCTCCACACGATTCGCGGTCAGGCGTTCCCGTTGATCCTCGGCGGCGGCTACGCGCTTTACCTCAAGCAATTGCGTCTACAGGATCTGGGTCACCGAACATCGATTCCGAATCATTTGTGGCCGCGCCCGCGCAGCACCGAAGACCTTGATTGGTTTCTGCAGACCGACGTTGTGTGCAGCGTTAACCAGATGACGGCGATACGATCCGCGCTGGACAGCCTGGGATTTTCCGTCGTCAAGGACGCGAAGTACATGCATTTCGAGAAAGCACTGGCTCCATTCGGCCTCGTCAAGCTGGATCTGCTCACGGGTCCGGTTCCCCGTCAGGCAGCGAGGAAGAAGCTCCACATAAAACGTCCACGCGTACGTCCCAGGCAGCGCGTCGAGCTGCACGCCTATCTCGTCGATGAAGCGATAGCATTCGACGAGGAGCTGTTTGAAGTGCCGGTCGCCGGACGGCGATCGAACGGTCAGTTTTATTCCGCAAGCGTCCATGTGCCACCGCCTTTCACGTTTCTTCTGATGAAGCTTCATGCTTTCGATGATCGTAAAGACGACCCCGACAAACAGCTTGGCCGACATCATGCCCTTGACCTGTATAGAGTCATCGCCATGATGACAAGCGAGGAGTATGACGCGGTACAAAGATACCTTCGGCTGCATGAAAAGGCCCCGCCGGTGCACAAGGCTCGAGACATCGTGTCCCACGGTTTCATGGACAAAAACTCGATTGGCGTTCTGCGGCTCCGGGAACACGCGCTGTTCAATCCGGAGATGGACGTGAGCGAATTCCTGTCGATTCTTCATGAGCTCTTCGGCGGATAACCTGTTGCCCCATGAGTTTGATAGAGAGCACTTGACCTTTGACCCGGTACAAGACCCGGGGGAGAGCACAACCTGTTTCGGCTTGTCCCCCTCCTCGCGGATGTAGCCCAGGTCCTTGAGATGGCCCATTATTGTTGCCGCTTGCCACAGAAAAAGCTTTGACCTGCAGCACGGGGTGAACTATAATATAGTCTAAAAATTGCGACAAATCACGTTGACGAGACAGGCTCAAATAATGGAACCCAATATCCTGGAACAGAATCCCGATCTTGCAGAGATCATTCGCAGGCTGGTCGAGGCATACCAGCCGGAAAGGATTTATCTTTTCGGCTCCAAAGCCCGTGGAGAGGATGGTCCCGACAGCGACTACGACATCATGGTTGTAGTGCCGGATGATGCTCCGCCGGAGAAACGCCGCAGCCGACTGGCATACCAGGTCTTGCGGGGGACGGGAACAGCGGCGGATGTGCTCGTATGTACCAGGGACTGGTTTGATGCCAGGCTTCACCTGAAAGCATCATTCCCGTCGACCATCGTAAGAGAGGGGCGGTTGCTTCATGTCGCATGATCCGGTACGCGTTTCCGACACAAGGGCCTGGCTCAAGAAAGCTCTTCAGGACCTTGGCGCAGGAGAGGTTGACCTGCGCCACGATCCCGCATTCAACGGCGATGCCATGTTTCATGCACAGCAAGCAGCCGAAAAAGCGATGAAGGCTTTTCTGGCATGGCATGACGAACCGTTTCGCAAGACACATCAACTCGAAGAAAGTCGCCACTCAAAAATTATTTCACCTTCTGGACGCCGATCCATCCCGCCTGGCTGCGTTGCTGCACCCCATCCCTCCTCGACGTAGAACAACTACGCCTCCGTCGGGATGGGGACCCCGCGCCTTGCCAGGCGGGCGCCT
>JBDRLK010000181.1:0-8201 GCA_043813155.1 Pseudomonadota bacterium
CACTTGTTCTCTTTCTTTCATTTAATTCAGCAAATTTCGATGTTTTGAACTGTCGGGTGAGATCGGGGCGTTGGGTTGCAGGCGGGATTGAAGGGAGCTTACACCAGTCTCTTGAGGGCTCTCCTGAGTCTTTTTTGAGCCTCTCTCATCTTCCTCTTCTTTTTTACTGAAGGTTTCTCGTAAAACCTTCTCTTCTTCAATTCCTGAAGGATGCCTTCCTTCGCAACCTTGTTTTTGAGGGCCCTGAGGGCTTTTTCGACGTTGTTGTCCCTGACTTCAACCTCAACGGATTTGAAATTAAACATGTTATGGTATCGATTGTCAGTCACGGAGGCTGAAGCTAGATTAAATCGGCTTCTATGTCAAGCGGAATCAAATTTATTTTGCGTACGTTGATTTCTTTGCCGGGGGTCCCCAGAAATCGCGGTTGATGCGTGCACAGGAAATGCCGAAGGCGTCGGTAACGGCCCCCACGCGGCCCCGGAAGCCCCACCCGAGCGTGCCCGGCGGGCATTTGAAATCAAACCGCCCGCCGCCGTCGCCTCCCGTGAGCTTGCTGCGCTTTTGTTTGCCCATATTTAGCGTGACGCCCCCCTTTGCCTCAGCATCGCCGAGCGCCGTGACTTTCATGCAGATGATCCCGATCGCGTCGGGAAGTCTGCCGGAGCGGCCGAAAAGCCCGACCACGGCCTCGTCATCGGCGCATTTGAGCTCTGTCCTGTCTTTCTCGTCGCCCTGCCAGCCCAGGATTTCCGTCGAATAATTCCCGTCGCCCGGTTTTTTCAGGCGCTCGAGACCCTTTCCCGTAAGCTGGCGGCAAAAGAGCTTCACGCCTCCCACATGGGTGATCTTGCCCCATTTTGCCGTGACGAGCTGGAAACCCTGGAGGATGTAGCCGGGCAGGCAATCAAGCTGCGCCGGATCGCCCCCCTGCCCGCCGAAGGCCATGTCTTTCTCGACTTCAACGGTAACATTAAACAGGTCTCGAACGGCCTGGGGGTTCGGGTCCGGCTTCCAGGCGAGGGGAGGATGTTTCGGGTTCACGAACCATCGACGCAGGAATGGATTTGGCTTGTCCACGTGGATATAGGCTTCGAACGTGCGCTTCGCCACGCTGCCGTTGACGAGAACGAAGCGGCGATCCCATACGATCGTGGGGCGCTTGGCCACGAGCTTTGAAAGGGCGCCCAGGTTTTTCTCCCAGGCCAGGTCAAAAAGAAAGATCCTGTTGCCCTCATTTTCTCGAAGAAGCCTGTCGGGCGGCTTGGCCGGGTTCGACATCTGAACGACCGGAGCGTCCAGGTAGGCGTGCCACTCGATCCGCCACGGGTTGTTTTTCGGCAGGTAAAAACGCGCGTTGGTCCGGTTGTATCGCTTCGCAACGTCTTTCACCCATTCAATCTCAATGAACTGATCGTTGTAATCATACTTGTAGGACGCATGGCCCTGGTTGACTCCCCACCAGAACTTCTTGCAGGCAAAAGCCGCCTGGGCAATGCCCAGCGCCGCCACGATGGCGATGGCCGCTGCCCACCCGACGGGACGCAGCCGCTTGAGGGCACGGCCCGCGAATCGCTGCACGACCCTGTTTTCGTGCAGCCCGACGATGGAGCGCGCAAAGCCCAGCACCACGGCGGCGCCGCCCACCGCAAGGAAGGGTCCGGCATGGTATGTCCAGTAGGAATGCAGGTGCCCGGCCTGCTTGAACAGCGCGGATTGCACGATCTGCGCGAACAGGAAAGACAGGGGAAGAAGGTCGCCAAGGTGCACTTTCCAGCGGGCGACGCGCATGATGAACCAGGGAACCCACAGGCAGAGCAGAGCCAGGAAAATCGGTCCTTGCAGATCCATGCTCATGTCGTACAGGTGGCCCCAGTACCCGCCCGGGCTTTCCGTGCGGAAGCGGAACATGACCATCATTTCCTCGAAGCTCCCGCGAGTGCCGACGATGAACAGGTAGAACAGGTAGAAGTTGCCCAGCACGACCACCGAGTAGGCCAGGCAGAAGGTGTATTCGAGACGCCACCCCAGGAATGTTTTATGCTTGAGCCTGCCCGAGACATAGGCGTGGATCACCACCACGAGGGCCACGAAATAGCCGGGCCATCCGAAATGGAGCGAGACCGACGTGGCCAGCATGGTCAGCGCGAACCAGCTCCATTCCCTGCTCTCGAACCATCGCATGTAGGCATAGAGAAAGGCGAGGGTCCAGAAGATCGATCCCTGCTCGTGATCGATCATGTTCGCGAAGATCAGGTTGAGCGGGATCAGGGCGTAGGCGACGATGCCGGCCAGCGCCATGGCCCTGCCCCAGTATCGCCTGACGATAATGAAGAGCAGCACCATGGACAGGAAGCTGTAGATCGCCGGGATCAGCCGGCCGGCCGGCTCGCTGTACCCGAAAAACTTGAACACCGTGACCAGGTGCAGGTGGATCATCATGGGGTGGTGCGTGAAGATCTCTTCGGGAGGCGGGGGCTCGAGGCCCGTGTGGTACTTGGCCTGGCCGATGATCCCGAACCTGAGCGTGTTGCGCGCGGCCTGTGCATAGGAGGCGCTGTTGTACCCGTTGTGTCCCCACTGCCAGTAGTTGGCCACGCCGTGAAGGCAGATGAGCAGGAAAACCGCCATGACGGCGGCAACCGCCCCCCGGTAGGCGACGTCGGCCCTGGTCCATTTTCCGTATGATCTCAAGCCTGATGCTCACCCTGGTGGCACATTATTTTCCCTTCCCGATCATGTCGTAGAGGTGCGCGATGCTCGCGAGCCCGCCCCTGAAGTTTTCCATGAGCAGGCGCTCGTTCGGGGCGTGGGCGTTTTCGTCGGGCAGGCCGAAGCCCAGAAGCATCGTGTTCATGCCGAGGATTTTCTTCAGGTCCGAAACCACGGGGATCGTGCCGCCCTGCCGGATGAGGTAGCAGGTTTTTCCGAACCCCTTCTCCAGCGCCTCCCTTGCAACGGCCAGGGTCGGGTCGCTGCGGTCCACCATGGCGGGAAAGGCGCCTTCGTGGCGCTCGAATTCCATGCTGACGGTCGGCGGGCACAGCCTCTTCATGTAACTGGCAAGCGAGTTGAGGACATCGTCCGGCCTCTGGTCCGGCACTAGCCTGAAGCTGACTTTGGCGCTTGCGATGGAAGGAAGCACGGTCTTGGCCCCCTTGCCCTGGTAGCCGCTGGTCAGCCCGCAGATGTCCAGGGTCGGCCGCCCCCAGATGCACTCGATGGCGCTGTAGCCCTTCTCCGGCGCCAGGGCCGGGGCGCCCGACGACTCGCGGTAGAACTCCTCGTCGATCGGGAGGCTGCGGATTTCCTCTTTCTCTTCGTGGGTGATGGGCCTCACTTTCTCGTAAAACCTGGGGATCGTGATGCGGCCGTCCGTGTCCTTGAGCCAGGAGAGCACCCTGCACAGCACCATGGCCGGGTTGTCCACGGCCCCTCCGTAGCGCCCCGAGTGCAGGTCGGTCGCAGGACCGTGCAGCGTGATTTCCGCGTAGGCCAAGCCTCGCAGGCCGTAGCCCACGGCCGGCATGCCTCTGCCCAGCATGGGGTTGTCCGAAATCACGGCCGCATCGGCGGAAAGAAGCTCCCTGTTGTCATCGAGAAATTTTCCAAGGCTGGGCGAGCCTATCTCTTCCTCTCCCTCAAAAATCATCTTCACGTTCACGGGAAGGGCTCCGGTCTTTTTCAGAAAGGCCTCCATGGCCTTGACGTGGATGAAAAGCTGCCCTTTGTCGTCGGAAATGCCGCGGGCGAAAAGATAGTCACCCCGCTGCGTCATCTCGAAGGGGGGGGAGTGCCACAAGTCGAGCGGCTCCGGGGGCTGAACATCGTAATGGCCGTACACGAGCAGCGTGGGCCTGCCCGGCGCGCTCAGCCACTCGCCGTAAACCACGGGGTGCCTGTCCGTGTCCATCACCCTGCTCGCAATGCCGATGCCCGCAAGGTGCCCGGCCAGCCATTCGGCGCATTTTCTCACGTCCCCTTTGCTCTCCTCTTTCGTGCTGATCGACGGGATGGATATGAATTCCCCGAGCTCCTTCATGGTCCTTTCATGGGATGTTTCCAGAAAATCGAGAATTTCTTTCATGATTTACCTCTTGTGGATTTTCCCCTGACGCCTGGTGCTGCACGCCCTCGGCGTGCCATTAATTCGAGGCGCCCCATGGGGGCGCAGCAACAGGCGGGCCGAGGGCCCGCAGCACCAACAACTCAAAACGCCAGTTTCCTGAGCAGGTTATAGGCCTTTGTCAGGTCCTCCATGTCCAGGAACAGCGTGATATCCGACTGGATGGTCACCATCTCGATGATGTTGATTCCCTTCATGGCCAGCAGGTCGCCTATCCGCCCGATGACTCCGGGCTGCTCGATAAAAGCCCCGCTCGACATCCTGAGGCGGCCGATGCCCTTGCGCGTAGAAAGCGCCTGGAACCTGGGCTGCGATTCGATCACGCCAAAGATAGCCCTGCAGGAGCGCTCCGCAACCTTTTCCATCACGTACACGCCGATAAAGCCTTCGCTTACCGTGACACCGTAGATGGAAATTTTCATCTTTGCCAGCTTGTCCGTTACCGCGTTGAGCAGGCCCGGGGTCCCTATGAAGTCCCTGCCCACGACCATGATGCAGGCGAGCCTGGCCCTTGTCCTGGCAACCCTGGCCTGCTTTTTCCCAACGATCTGCGTGCCTCCCTTGAGAAAATTCCGGGATTTGCAGTCCACGATGAAAAGCTCCTGGCCGGGCAGCTTGTACTGCAGGCTCGAAGGATGAATCACGCGCGCCCCCCCCCTGGACAGCGTCTCCAGCTCGCTGATCGAAATTTTTTCTATGGATTTGCTGTTGCGAATGACGCGCGGGTCTGCCCGCAGCACGCCGGGCACGTCGGTCACGATAATGACCCTGTCCGCTCCAAGACACCTGCCCAGCGCCACTGCGCTTATGTCGCTTCCGCCTCTTCCAATGGCCACGGTCCTGCCTCTGTCATCACTGCCCAGGAAACCGCACAGCACGGGAATCTGTCCTTTCTGCATCCTGGGAATGATTTTCTTCGAGCATGCCTCCTGCGTCTTGACGAGATTGATCACGGCCAGCGGCTCCTGGTTCACCTTGTCCTCTTTCAGGATTTCGCTCCCGATAACATCGGCGAACACGGGCCAGTCATTCATCGACGGGACGATTGCTTCCGCCCTGGCGCCGGCCCCCCGCAGCGCCAGGGCCATCAGCTTGGCGCTGATCACCTCCCCCATGCCGACCACCCCGCTGACTTCCCAGATGTCGCTGTCCTTTTTACCCACGCCCTTGAGCAGCGCCACGAGCTGCGACGTCGTGTTCCCCATGGCCGACACGACCACGGCGATTTCGTTGCCCGCCCAAATCGCCTTAACCCCGGCCGCCATCTTCCGCAGCTGCTCAGGCGTGGACAGGCTCGTTCCCCCGAATTTGATCACGATCCGCATGTCAATCCACTCACCTTCAGTCCTCTTGCAGGAACCGCGCTATTTTCTCCCCCCTCACCAGGTCCCCGGCTGTTTCCCTCTTTCTGATCAGGTAGCTCCCGGTGCCGGAAACAAGCACCTCGGCGGCCCTGGGCCGCGAATTGTAATTCGAAGACATGGAAAAGCCGTACGCGCCCGCGCTCATCACGGCATACAGGTCCCCCATCCCGGCCACGGCAACGGTCCTGCCGCGAGCCAGGAAATCACCGGATTCGCAAACCGGGCCTACCACGTCGGCCACGATCGTCCCGACCGTCTTCTTCACGGGAATGATCTCGTGATAGGCGTTGTAAAACGCGGGCCTGATCAGGTCATTCATGGCCGCGTCGACGATCACGAACTTCTTTTCGCCGCTGTCCTTGATGTAAAGAACGCGCGTGAGAAGCGCCCCCGCGTTGCCCACGATAATCCTTCCCGGCTCGATGACGAGCCTGCATCCGCTCTCCCTGACGATGGGGATGATCTGCTGTGAAAAATCAACCAGGGAGAAGGGCTGCTCATCCCTGTACCTGATGCCGATGCCGCCCCCGATATCCATCCATTTCAGGTTTATCCCCAGCCCCCTGATCCTCTCGACCAGGTCCCTTAGCGAACGGAGCGACTGAAGGAACGGCTTCAGGTCGACGATCTGGGAGCCTATGTGCTGGTGAATGCCGGCAACCTCGATGCCCGGAAGCGATCTGCCGAATTTGTAGCAGTCCAGGGCGTCCCCGGCGGAAACGCCGAATTTGCTCCCCCTGGCTCCCGTTGCCACGTATTCATGCGTCAGCGGGTCAACGCCCGGATTGACGCGCACGGCGATCCTGACCTTTTTCCCTGAAGCAATCGCTGTTGCGCTGATCAGCTCGAGCTCTTCAAAGGAATCGGCCACGATCATGAAAACCTTTTTGCCGATCGCGAAGCGCAGCTCTTCCCTGCTTTTGCCCACGCCTCCGAAGATGATCCTGTCCGGGGAAAAACCGGCCCTGAGCGCCCTGTAGATCTCGCCTCCGGACACCGTGTCGACCCATGCGCCCAGCTTCTTTAAAACTCTGAGGATCGACAGGTTCGAATTGGCCTTCATGGCATAGGCGATGGCCACGGGAAGCGGCTTCCAGGATTCCCTGACGCGCCTGAAATGCCTCACCATGGTCTTGTGGGAATAGACGTACAGCGGCGTCCCGTGCTCCTCGCACAGTTTTTCCAGGCTCACGCCCTCGCAGTACAGCCTGTTTCTCCTGTACGTGAAATAATTCATGCTCAAGGCACGCCAAGAGCGTGCAGCTACCATTCGTGTTGTCATGGCGCGCCAGGGGCGCGCAGCTGCCGGGCACGCCAAAGAGCGTGCAGCACCCATCGAATATGATTTCGATTTTAAAAAAGCGGCAGCCCGGATGACATTTCCTGTCCGAACAGGTCCGCAAACGGCGCCTGGTAATTCGCCGGGGGAGGTCCCGGCTGGCCCGGCATCCCGGGACCGCCGTTGTATCCGCCGTTGCCCGAGTACCCGTCCCTGCCCGCCACGCCTCCCGTCTGGTAACTTCCTCCCGAGCCGCGGTATCCCCCGCTCCCGCCGTACCCGCCCGGCCCTGCCGCGCCGCCCTCATTGACGACCGTGACGAACTGGGCAATTTCAGGATGCTCCGTGGGCGTGACGATCGAGGCCGTGCCTCCGTTGCCGCCGCTGCCGCCGTTAGAGCCATTGCCGCCGTTGCCCCCGTTGCCGCCGTCGCCGCCGCTGAAGCCCGAGCCGCCGCTGCCGCCGCTTCCGCCGTCACCGCCCCTGCCGCCCGCGCCGCCCGGGCCGCCCGACACGTCGACCGTGAACACGCTGCCCGTATCCGGCGTTGTCACGTACAGCCGTGCGTGGGCCGGGTTGCCGGCCGGCTGGACCTTGATCACCACGAGGTCCCCGCAGTACTGGCTCTTGACATAGGCGAGAAACACCTCGACCTGCGGCCCGCTCTCGCCGTCCCCTCCGGGCGAGCCGTCCTGGCCGTGCCCGCCGCTGCCGCCGTTGCCGCCGTTCTGCGTGCTGCTGCCGTAGGACCCGGAGGCCCCGCCGTAGCCGCTCTGGCCGGAATACCCTTCCACGCCCGCGGCCCCCTGCCAGTCGGCATACTTGAGGCACGAGTAATCCGGGTTGAGCGTAATCGACGCGGTGTTGGCGGGATTGTAATACTGGGCCACGTGGATCGTGTAGGGCTGGTCGAAGCTGGCGAAAGCATCGGCGGGGGGGTTGAAAAACCCGGCCTTGTCCACGCTGCCCACCGACGGCGTGTAGAGAAACTGGTCGAAATCGACCTTGTCGTTCTTGTTCGGGTTGCCGGACGCCGGCATCTCCCATGTCTCGAACACCACGTTGTCTCCCGTGAACGCCTGGATCTTGAGCTGCACGGGTTGCCCGGGGCAGGCGGTTGCGGACGTGGACACCACGCCCGCCTGGATTTTCATGACCTGCTTGTCCTTGAGGTTTATCGTCGCCATGCCCAGCATCCTCCTGCAGCCCGTGGCCGCCAGGGCCGCCGCCGCTGCAATGATGAGGCATGCACAAACTATGCTTCGAGTGCTTCTCATGTTTTTCTCTCCTTAGTCGCCACTCAAAAATTATTTCACCTTCTGGACGCCGATCCATCCCGCCTGGCTGCGTTGCTGCACCCCATCCCTCCTCGACGTAGAACAACTACGCCTCCGTCGGGATGGGGACCCCGCGCCTTGCCAGGCGGGCGCCT
>JBDRLK010000182.1:0-10025 GCA_043813155.1 Pseudomonadota bacterium
CCTGATCATCGGCCTGCTTTGCGGCATTGCCCTCGCGTTCCTGCGCGAATACATGGACATCACGGTCAAGACACAGGAGGAAGTCGAACAGGAGCTGGGGCTCACCTTCCTCGGCATTGTCCCGTCCATTGGATCGAGGTCTTCCAGGAAGGGCCGTTATTACGGTTACTACGGAGCGAAACGGAAAGGAAAACGCGGAGAGAAAAAGCCGAAGGAGAAGGAAGAAGAGGCCCCCGTCAACAAGGACCTGTTTGTCTTTGAAAACCCCAAGTCATCGGTGGCCGAATGCGTCCGGGCAGTGAGAACGAATATCCTGTTCATGGCCGCGCAAAACCCCATCAAGAACGTGCTGATCACGAGCCCCGCGCCCCAGGAAGGCAAGACCACCATGGGAATCTCGCTGGCCATAACCATGGCCCAGTCGGGGAACAGGACGCTGATCATCGACGCGGACATGAGGCGCCCGCGCGTCCACAAGGCCTTTGACCTTCCCGGCAAGAGCGGGCTTTCAAGCGCAATCATGGGCATGGACCCCCTGAGCAAGGTCATATGCAAAACAAGGGTGGAGAACCTGGATGTGCTCCCCTGCGGGCCTATCCCGCCGAATCCCGCGGAAATACTTCACACCCGGAGATTCGCCGACATCATGGCCGAGCTCGGGCTCATTTACGACAGGATCGTCATCGACTCACCGCCCGTGATCGCGGTCACGGACGCCGTTATCCTTTCAACGATTTGCGACGGGGTCATCCTTGTTTTCAGGCCTCTCAGCACGCAGAAAAGCGCTGCAAGGCAGGCCAAGAGGCAGATCCAGGACGTGAACGGAAAAATCCTCGGCGTTGTGTTCAACGACCTCGACCTGGAGAACAAGAGCTACGGCTACTACCACTACTATTACAGCAGGAAATACGGGTACTATCAGCGCTACGAGACCGACAGCAGCGAAGATATCAAGGCGGATTCGAAGGATGATTACTCCATTGCCAACGAGCCATGAGAATCTTCGAATTATTGTCCAATGCGCTGATGGCTGATTCATGAAAAACTACAAGAATTTCTTTCTCACCCTGCTGCTCGTTTTCGCCCCTCTTGCCATCGGCTCCATTCACACCTGGTCCATTACCGCCTGCCTTGTCCTGGCTTCCATCGTCTTTTCTCTCGAAGTCTTCGAAAGAGGGGTTTTCACAAAACCCCCGAGCCTCGGGTTCGCCGGATGGGTCTTCATCGCCCTTTGCGCATTCGTCTGCCTGCAGCTCGTGCCTCTCCCCGCGGGCCTGGCGGCGATCCTCTCTCCCGAGTGCGCCGACATCAAAACATCCCTCTATGGAACACTGATTGAGGGGCAGGCGCCTGCCTTCATGAGCCTTACCCTGGACCGGTTTTCAACGCTGGCCGCGCTCATGAAGCTCGGCGCGGGCGTTCTTCTCTTCCTGGCCGTGAGGCAGAGGGTGAGGAAGGAAGGCTCCTCGGGCGTGCTGTGGTGTGTGGCCTGGAGCGGCGTTGTCGTGGCCGCAATCTTCTTCATCCACCGCCTCCTGGGATGGGACAGGGTTTACGAATACTATGCTCCCCTGTACGCCAGCACGTCCCCCCTGTCCGCGCCCCTCCTGAACAGCAATCACCTTGCCGGAGCCCTGGGCATGTCCTCGGCCGTGGCCGTCGGGCTCGCGTTCAGCGAAGAGGAAAAAATAAAGCGGCTTCTCATTATCGTCGCCGCGGGCTTTACGGGAGGCGGCGTGATCCTTTCCCTTTCACGGGGCGGGATCCTCTGCTTCCTCGGAGGCCAGGTTCTCTTCATCGCCATCAGGTTTTTCACGGGCCGTGCAAAACAAAGCAAGCGGTTCGGCGCGGAGGCCAGGTACCTTCCCGTTGCGCTTGCCGTCGGCCTTGCCTCGGGCATCTACGTGGCGTACAAATCAGTGCTCAACGAGTTTCTCTACGGGGACGCTTCAAAGCTTCAAATCCCCTCCGACGCGATCCCCATGCTCAGGGACTTCTGGCTCACGGGAGTGGGCAGGGGCGTTTTCGGGCAGGGTTACACGCTGTACCAGCAGCTGCCCGACGATGTTACCTACACGAGCCCTGAAAATTTCATCGCCCAATGGCTCACGGAGCTCGGCGTTGTGGCCGGCGGCATCCTGATCCTCCTCGTTCTTGCCGTCCTTCTTCTCGGCCTGCTCAAGCCGCCCATGAGGGGAAGAAACGCCGGCGCGCTCGTCGCGCTGTTCGCTCTCACGATACAGAACTTCGCGGATTACAGCCTCGAGCTGCTTGGCGTTTTTCTCCCATTCATGACCCTCCTGTCCGTCGAGACAGTGAGAATCGAGATGGCTTACGGGTTTGCCAGGAAGGGGAAATCCAGGGCCGGCCTGACAAAAAAAATCATCCCCACGGGAGCCGCGATTGCAGGGATTGCGGCTGCCCTCGCCATTGCCGGCGCGGGTTATTACACCTGCAGCCAATACAGCCAGGACAGGGAAACAGACGAGATCAAGCAGAAATTGCTCAGCAACGTCCCTGAAAAACAATTTCTCGCGTCGATCGACGAAATCATGAAGCGGCACCCCGCGGATTACTACTTCCCGCTCCTTGCCGGCATCAAGCTTTACCACGGCGGAAATAAAAATCCCCTCTATTATCTTGCCAGGTCGGTAAGGCTTTTCCCCCGCTCATCCGTGGCGCACCTCTACATCGCGCGCACGCTGCGAAGAAGCGGCGCCAAGGGACAGGCCCTCCTGGAATACATGCAGGCCGTCAGGTCAAGGCCTTCACATGCCGGGACAATAGCCGCGGAAGTCGTGGCCATGACCGGCGCGTTCGAAGCTGCAGGAAAAATGGCCAGGACCCGCGACGACAAGCTTCTCATTTTCGACCCGCTTTCACTTGCCTTCCTGGGGGCAGGGATGCCGGAGCAATCAGCCCTCGCCGATGAGGCCCTGCTGCAAATCGATCCATTCTTACAAGGGGCCGTGGCAAGAAAGATACGCAGACTGATAAGCTCTGACGATTTGAATGAAGCGGAAAAGCTCATCAAGCTCATCGAAGGGGACAACGCGCTCAAGCCCCTGGCCCTGGAGCTGAAAGGCGAGCTGAGCGAAAAAAAGGGCGACCTCAATACCGCCGCCGGCAACTATCTCCTGGCATGGAAACACGCCGGCAATCAAGCGGGCCAGAGGGGGCTCCTGCTCAAGGCGGCAAGGATTTTCGGCTCCACCGGGGACACAAAGAGAATGTACAAATACCTCGATGAATACAAAGCCATGGCCCCGAACGACGAGGCGAACGGAGAAGCCATCCTTCAAAGGGCAATGCTGGAAGAGCAGACAGGAAAATACGACAAGGCCCTGGCCTCGTACCAGACCGCCGCGTCCTACCTGCCCGACAATGCATCGGTCTGGCTGTCCATCGCGAGCCTGGCCGTGCGCAACAATGACACGGCGCGCCAGCTCAAGGCCTACAAGGAGCTTTGCAGGATTGAGCCTGAAAACGGCAAGTGGAAGGAAAAAGTCGACAGCATCCAGAACCGGCTCAACGAATACATGCTGAAATAAAACTTGCGCGGGACAAGCTTGGCGTGCCTCTTCGAATCCCGCTGTTGCAGGCGGGCCAAGGGCCCGCAGCTACATCCTGATTTCCTTGTACAGCGCCTCGTATTTCTTCGCTGAAACAGCCCATGAATAATCGCGGCTCATGATCCTGCCGACGAACTTGCTCCAATCCTTCCCGTCCCCGGCCTGGTGAAAGGAAACAGCCCTCAGCGCCGCACCGAGAAGCTCGACACCGTCCACCTGGTTGAAAACAAAGCCGCTTCCGGTTTTCATGAACCTGTCGACGTCGACAACCGTGTCCACGAGTCCTCCCGTTGCGCGCGCCACCGGGACGCTCCCGTATCTCATGGCAATCATGGCGCTGAGACCGCACGGCTCGAACCGCGACGGAACGAGAAAAACGTCACTGCCCGCGTAGATCCTGTGCGAAAGCGGCTCATCAAACATTATTTTCACGCCCACGCGGCCTTTCCACGTCTGCATGGCCTGAAGCAGTCTCTCTTCCATGCTCTTCTGTCCCTCGCCAAGAATCGCAAGCTGAATATTTGACCGAAGAAGCCTTGGAAGGACTGCCATGACAAGGTCGATGCCCTTCTGATGCGTCAGCCTCGCGACAATCCCGATGATGGAAACCGAGGGGTCGGCATGAAGATACATCTCTTTCTGGAGGGCCGTCCTGCACTCCTGCTTGCCGCTCAGGTTTTTACCGGAGTACGGAGCTTCGATGGACTTGTCCCTCGAGGGGTCCCACGTTGAAGCGTCAATCCCGTTCAGGATACCCCTGAACGGAACGGTCAGTGACTCCAGGACCCCCTCAAGGCCGGCGCCGCAGGCAGGATCGAACACTTCCTTTGCATAGTTGGGCGAAACCGTGGTCACGGCGTCCGCGCTGATCAGCCCGGCCTTGAGGAAGTTCACCTTGCCGTAAAACTCCAGCGCCGACGGATTGAAGTTTTCCCATCCGAGATCGAGATCGCCGATGATGGTTTTATCGCTGAGCCCCTGATGGGCCATGTTATGAATGGTAAGGACGACCGGTATGCGCCCGGCCTCCTGCCCTCCCACGCTTCTTTTCTTCAGAAAAAAAGGAACAAGGGATGTGTGCCAGTCGTGGCAGTGAAGGATATCGTACCTCTCGCTCTCCTGCCCTATGATAATGGAAACCGCTTTTGAAAAAAGTCCGAATCGCTGCGGTTCATCCGCTTCATCGGTGTATGCCTTTTGCCTCTCGAAGTATTCGGGGCATCTGAGCGCGCGGACCTCGACACCTGACGCAATCTTTCCTTCATAGATTTCGAGGTCCGCGTCCCTGCCCGCTATCCTGACGCGAACGGGAATCAATCTGCGGGCAAACGAATAGGCCGCCAGGTCGAAATTCCCGTAGTACGGGATGAACACGGTCACTGAGGCGCCCAGCTCCCGCAGGGCGCCCGCCAGGGACGCTACGACGTCGCCGAGGCCGCCCACCTTTACCATGGGCGCCATTTCCGAAGCTACCAACGCAATCTTCAAGCTCACGTTTACTCCCCTGCCTTTCTCATGGCCGATGAGGCCTCTTCAGGAGGAACGGGGTTAATATAGAACGCGCTTCCCCTTTCGAAACCGGCGATCGTGGTGACCGTCGGAAGAATCTCGAGATGCCAATGGTAGTGGGGCATGCCCGCGGTCCTGAGGGGAGCATTGTGCAGGTAGAAATTGTAGGAAGGATTGTCGAGCACGCAGGAAAACTTCTTCAGGACAGTCCAGAGCACCTCGGCGACGCTTTTCATCTCTTCCTGATCGCTCAGCTCGAATCTCGACGAATGCCTGACAGGCAGGATCCAGGTCTCGAAAGGAAACCTGGCGGCGAAAGGAGCGATGGCGACGTGCATGGCCGACCTGACGATCAGCCTTTCCTCGGAGGAAAGCTCCTGTCTGATCATGTCGCAAAAAACGCACCTGTCCTTGAATTCAAAATAATGAAGAGCGCCCTGGATTTCATCGTGCACTTCCCTGCAGACCACGGGCAGGGCGATGAGCTGGCAGTGAGGATGATGAAGGGTCGCTCCCGCCCTCGCCCCGGAATTCTTGAAAATCATGACGTACTTGAGCCGTGTATCCCTTTCGAGATCGATTATCCTGTCGGTGAAGGCCCACAGGAGGTCCTCCGTGCTCTTCAGCGGAAGATCGGCCAGCGACTTTTCATGCTCGGGCGTTTCTATGATGACTTCGTGGGCCCCTACCCCGCTCATCTTGTCATACATACCGACCCCCTCCTTGTTCAGCTCTCCCTCCACGCGCAGTGCGGGAAACCGGTTGGGCACCACCCTGAGAGTCCACCCGGGCTCATCTCTCTTTGATCCGTCCGGCCTGTAGGCAAGGATCTCATTGGGCGTCATGTGTTCGCTGCCGTAACAGAAGGGACAGGGTCCATCCTCGCCGCGGGGCCCGTTGAACGTGAGATCACTTGGCCTGAGGGCCCGCTGGGTCGATATGATGACCCACCGCCCTGTTACCGGGTCCCTGCGCAGCTCTATCATTCCGAGCCACCCGATGCAAAATGTGAAGTGATGATCAGGCGGCTCATTACTGGGCCAGGTTTTTAATGATTTTCGTTACCTGCCCCGCAACGATGATAACGGTGTATGACTGGTTAATGTTGAACTGCGTGTTGATGAGCCGCACCTTGTGCTGTCCACCGGGAAGCGGATACTTGATCAGAGGGGTATTGCGAATCTTTTTCCCGTCGATGTAGACGATCGTCCACGGCTGCGTCGACACGCTCAGGAATCCCGTTCCCCCGGTCGACTTTACGACTCCTCCCCCTCCTCCTCCTCCTCCTCCTCCGCCTCCTCCCTTCTTCTTCTTCTTCTTGTGCGCGGTGGACGACGTGCCCGAGGACTCATCCTCCGGGTCCGGAGTGGAAGAAGCCGTCGCCTCCTCATTCTCCCCGGGCGGGGGCTCTTCCCCGCTGCGCGCAATGAGCTTGGCCATGAGCGAAACGGAATCCCTGCCCGGGACGAAGTCTATGTCCCCGGACCACACATTATAACCCGATTTTTCCACTTCAACGGAATACCTGCTCGAAGGATCGAGCTCCCCGCTGTACGGCGTCCTGCCGACGTATTTCTTCGTGTCGTCCCTTATGAGATACACTTTTGCGTCCTCGGGGACCGACGTGATGGAAGCGGCAATGCTCTTCGGCGACAGGACAACCTTGGGGATCTGGATGATATCTCCCGACTTCAGCTCGACCTCGGTGGTGTAGGGAAGATAATTTTCCTTTTCGACCCTTATCGTATGCGTACCCTCCTTCAGATCGATGATCCTCACGGGCGTTCTGTCTGGATAGGGCCTGTTGTCTATGATGATACTCGCACCGAGCGGCTCCGTCTCGAGACTGAATCCCGTGCCGCTGGCCTTCATCCTCATGAGATTGATGACCTGCGTGTTGTGCCCCTCGGAAAGGTTCAGCTCGATCACCTTTGTTTCATACCCTTCCGCGGAAACAATCAGCGTATGCGATCCCGGCTCGATGCCTGCAACCGTGGGCGGGAACCCGGTTTCAATCTGCTTGTCGTCAATCTTGACAAACGCATCCTTGGGCTCGGGCACGATGACAAGGGTGGCTTCCTTTTTGCCGAAACCAACGAGAAGCACGACGAGAATGACCGCGGCGATGACAACGCCGATGGCCATGATCGAAAGAACCACTCCCACGCTGACGCCCTTGGACCTGCGTGGCTGGACCGGCGCGATAGCGACCTGCGGAGGCGGCGCCGGAGGCGGCACCATCACTTCATCCGCAGCGGCCACTCCCTCTATTTTCTCGAGAAGCGCAGCGGCATCCGCGGGAAGCTTGTCGTAAATCTGGGTCTCCATCTCGTCATCTTCCCATTCCATGGAGATGACTTCCTGTACGCCTTCTATCTCCGTCACGGGAAACGTATACCTCGAATCGAAATCCTCCCCGGCCGGCCTTGCGCCGGGCTTGGCCGGAGGAATCGTCGGAGGCTTGGCCGACTGGCCCGCGACCTGCGCCTGCTCGACCGGCGCCTGCGGCGCCGGCGCGGAAAAGGATGCAGGAGGCGGCTTTATGCTGGGCTGGGAAGCCTTTGCCGGAACCGGAGCCGACGCCGCCGGAGGCCTCGGCGGGGCTGCGGCCGGCATACCCATGATAGTCCTCTTCGGCGGCGGCGGGGGAGGTATCGAGGTCCTGCCTCTCGAAGGCGGAGGAGGCGGCACCGACCCTACGCCTCTTGCCATGGACGGCCTGGTAGCCCTGGGAGGCGGGGGAGGCGGAGCGGAAACCTTCCTCGGAAGCGGCGGTGACGAGGGCTTGGACGACCCCGGCGGTACGGACACCCGCTCGGCCTCTATCTCCTTCATGTCGGCGTTATATTCGTCGGGGAAAACCTTCTTCATCAGCGCGGCCATGTCCTTCCTTGCAAAGAAAGAACCGTACGTGTACATGAAGCTCTGGAGATCGTCATGAAGCTCGATGGCCGTCTGGTACCGGTCCTGAACCTCCCTGGCAAGCACTTTCAGGATGATTCTTTCCAGGTCTTCGGGAATATTCTTGTTATAGGTGGAAGGCGGGATTATTTCGACATTCTTGACCTTCTCGAGAACCGAGAAATCGCTCTCGCCCATGAACAGCCTCTCGCCGGTAAGGATCTCGTACAACAGAATGCCGGTCGAAAAGATGTCGCTTCTCCGGTCGAGGGGGAGCCCCCTCACCTGTTCCGGCGACATATAGCCGAACTTGCCCTTCAGGATGCCAGCCTGGGTTTTTGCAGCCTTGTTTGCCGCCTTTGCAATTCCAAAATCGATCAGCTTCACCTCGCCGTCGAAACTGATCAGAATATTCTGAGGGGACACGTCCCTGTGAACGAGGTTCAAATCACGTCCCGCAGCATCCTTCTTGTTGTGCGCGTAGTCCAGCCCCTCGCAGGACTTCATGATGATGTAGCAGCATGCGGGGATAGGAAGCGTATCATTCTTCTTGCCGAGCTTTTCGGTGCTGGTGCGAAGGTCCTTTCCATGGACATACTCCATGGCAATGAAATAGGAGTCGCCGACCTTGCCCAGGTCCATGATGGGAACGATATTGGCATGGGTCAGTTGAACCGCGATCTTCGCCTCATCTATAAACATCTTAATGAATTCGTCGTCCTCGGCGATGCTGGGAAGAATTCTCTTGATGGCAAAAAATCTCTCGAAGCCCTCCTCCCTGATGACTTTCGCCTTGAAAATCTCTGCCATCCCGCCAACGGCAATCCGGTCAAGCAAATAATACTTTCCAAAAGGAATCGGCTTTTTCACTTTGCCTCCCAATAAAGTTGGATTCTGTTTCAGCCGCTAAAGCGTATTCATGTTCGCATTAATATAATACTTAGACAATTCAAATATATTATTTTTTGACATAATAATTGAATTTTACTTTGAGGGTCAATAGATTTATATGAAATTCCTGGCTTTTTTCGCTGATTTAGGGCTCGCGAAAAGATACTTCCGACTTCCGGGCGCCGATACCGGGCCCCGGCTGGCAGCGCCATGCACCCCACGGAAGCCATTTCGTTTTTGCTCGATTTCTTGCTTCCGCGGGGACCCCGCCTCATTGCACCCCGCCACTCGTCGACGCAGTTCGACTGCGGGTCCGTCGTGACGGGGACCCCGAAAAACCAGGAAATCATTCGGAATGAAACAGGTTTTTTGGGGCGCATTATGAACCGGCATATCCGGGGTGCAAAGAAATGCTAAGTTATTTTTACGCGAACCCTTACTTCATTCCCCCGGAAGTGCTATAATTTTTCGGTTTTCGGCCCCAGGAAAAGGAGGTTTCATGAAGCTTCACAGCCGCGCCTGCTTCATCACGGGCGTCCTCATCCTTGCATCCATTCCCCGAGTCCTCCCGGCCCAGGACCAGGCCGAGAAAGAAAGTGAGATTATCTATAACAAGGCAGTGGAGAATATCGGGAAGCTGGCATCCCCGAACGAACAGGAAAAAATAAAGGCGGCGAAAAATCTCGGAAAAATCAGGGCGGCCTACTCGGTTGCGGCCCTGAAAGAAGCGCTCAAGGATCCTTCCACCCATGTCAGGCTCGCCATTGTTGACACCCTTGGACAAATCGCAACACCTGCCTCGGCGAAGGCGCTGACAAAAACAGCCACGGACGACTCCAGCGGGGAAGTCCAGGTCGCCGCGGTCGATGCACTGTCGACACTGCACCTGGAAGCGTCCTACCAGGGATGCGTTTCCCTCGTACAGTCGAGCAAAAAGGAAAAAACGAAGCAGGCGGCGCTCGACTGCATCAGACAATGGAATCAACCCCATGCGGCGCTGAAAAAACCAATCGCGCTCCCGAAGGGTAAAAAGGAACCCACGCTCGCGAAACCAAAAATAGCGGTGGAAGAGCCGCAGCCGCCGGAAAAGGAAGCGGGAAAGGACAAGAAGAAGAAGAAGAAAAAAAAGGAGCCGGAAAAGGAAAGTTTTTT
>JBDRLK010000183.1:0-4998 GCA_043813155.1 Pseudomonadota bacterium
GTGCCGATCATGGGCGGAAGGATAACCGAGCTGAGCATCGAAGAAGGCGATGACGTGAAAGAGGGAGACCTGGTCGCGCGCATCGACTGCGCCGAGCTCGAGCTCCAGCTCAAGCAGGCCGACGCCGCGGTCAAGGGGGCCAACGCGAATCTCAAGCTGCTGGAAAAGGGAGCGCGCAAGGAGGACATCCGCGCCATGCGCCAGACCATGAAGCAGGCCAGGATCAGCCTGGCAAAGATCGAGAAAGACAAGAAGACCTCCGAGTCGCTCCTCAAGTCCGGGGCCGTGCCCAAGAATCAGGTCGACGACCTGGAGTCGGCCCACGGCATGGCATCGGCCCAGCTCGGCGCGGCCCAGCAGCAGTACTCCAAGCTTCTCAAGGGCGCCCAGCCCGAGGAAATCGAAGCGGCCCTGTCCATGGTGGAGCAGGCAGAAGCCATGGTGGACGTGGTCAGGCAGAAGCTGACCAACTGCGAGCTCTACGCGCCGTCATCCGGGACTATCATGTACAAGCTGGCCGAGCAGGGGGAAGTCGCGGCGCCCGGCATTCCCGTCGGCGTTGTCGCCGACCTCTCGCGGGTCGAGGTCAAGGGCTATGTGGCGGAAAAGGACCTGGGCTTCGTGAAAATCGGCGGCCGGGCCCAGGTGGTCATCGATTCCATGCCCTCCAAGCCGATCAAGGCGAAAATCACGCACGTTGCCTCGGAAGCCGAGTTCACACCGAAGAACATCCAGACCCGCGAGGAGAGGATCAAGACCATGTACGAGATCAAGGTCAGCGTGGACAACACAGAGGGCATGCTCAAATCGGGCATGCCCGCCGATATCGTCATCAAGAAGTGACACTTCCCGTTTATCGGGTAGGGGAGGCTTTAGCCTCCCATGCCCCATTGAGATGGAAAGCGATGAAGCCATGGGCGACAAAAACGCCATAACTCTCGAGGACGTGACCTTCCGCTACGGCAGCGTGAAGGCCGTCGACGGCTTGAGCCTGAAGGTAAGGCGGGGCGAGATCTTCGGCATCGTCGGGCCCGACGGCGCGGGCAAGACCACGCTGATCCGCATGTTCTGCGGGCTCCTGGACCCGGCCGAAGGCACGTGCCGCGTGGTCGGATTCGACACGGTGAAGCAGAAGAAGCAGATCAACAGGCGCATCGGCTACCTGTCGCAGCGCTTTTCCCTTTACGGCGACCTGAGCGTCGAGGAAAACCTTGATTTCTTCGCACAGATCCACTCCATCAGGAAGTTCAAGGACTACAAGCACAAGCTCCTGGAATTCACGCGCCTCGAGCCCTTCCGCAAGCGGCTGGCCGACAGGCTCTCCGGCGGCATGAAGCAGAAGCTGGCGCTTGCCTGCACGCTCATTCACAGGCCCGAGATCATCTTCCTGGACGAGCCCACGACGGGCGTCGACCCGGTCTCGCGCAGGGAGTTCTGGAAAATCCTGGGCGACCTGACCGCCACGGGCCTGACCATCGTCATGTCCACGCCCTACCTTGACGAGGCGGAGAGGTGCGCCGTGGTCGCGCTCATGAACCAGGGAAAGATCATGATGTGCGACACGCCGGCCGCCATCATCGCGTCGCTCGACACCCGCTTCATCGAGCTGTCCTGCACCGAGCTTCGCCGGGCCGCTTCCGTCGGCGGCTCCATCGAAGGCGTTCACTCCGTGCAGCTCTTCGGCGACAGCATCCACATCGGGTTCGACGCCGCGGTAACGGACGCCGCTGTCATTGTCGACGAAATCCTCGGGTCGGGCATCGGCGTCAAGTCCGTTCGCGACATCGCGCCGTCGCTCGAAGACGTTTTCATCAACCTCACGACCCGGGCCGCGCAGCAGGCTGAGGAGCGGCATGCCTGACAGGCAGTACTCCATCACGGTCAGTGACCTGACGAAGAATTTCGGCAAATTCAGGGCCGTGGACGGAGTGACGTTCGACGTGGAGCGCGGTGAGATCTTCGGCTTCCTCGGCGCCAACGGCGCGGGAAAATCCACGACCATCCGCATGCTCTGCGGCCTGCTCAAGCCGAGCTCGGGCGCCGCCACGGTCGCCGGCCATGACGTGTCCAGATCGCCGGAAAAGGTAAAACGCAGCATCGGCTACATGTCGCAGAAATTCTCGCTTTACGGGGACCTGACGGTGAACGAAAACATCAGGTTCTACGGCGGCGTCTACGGCCTGTCACGAAAAAAGATAGAGCAGCGGCGCGGCGAAGTCCTGGAGCTCCTCGACCTCGGGGACAGGCACAAGTCCCTGGCCGACGAGCTGCCGCACGGTTTCCAGCAGAGGCTGGCCTTTGCGTGCGCCATTCTTCACGAGCCCGACATCATTTTCCTGGACGAGCCGACGGGCGGCGTGGACCCGCTGCAGAGGCGCAACTTCTGGGACCTGATCTACGATTTCTCGGAAAAAGGCGTGACCATCTTCGTCACGACCCACTTCCTGGACGAGGCCGAGTTCTGCCACCGCATCTGCCTGATCGCGGCCGGCCGGATCATCGCCGACGATACCCCGTCGGGACTGAAGAAGACGCTGTCGGGTTTCGAGATTTACGAAATCGAATGCGACCGGCCGGTCGATGCCCTCGATCTCATGCAGAAGGCCGACTGGATCGTGCAGGCCTCCATCTTCGGGTCGGCCATACACGCGACGGCCGCGAAAGAAGACGGCCTTGAATCCAGGCTGACATCGTCCCTGGAAGAGACGGGCATACGCGTCTCCAGGATCGAGCCGATCGAGCCCTCTCTGGAAGACGTGTTTCTGTATCTCGTGGAGGACCGCAACTGATGCGCCTGCTTGCGATCATAAGGAAGGAACTGCGGCAGATCCGCCGTGACTCGCGGACGCTGTCCTTCATCATTTTCGTGCCGGCCCTGCTGCTCCTGGTGTTCGGATACGTCCTGAGCTTCGACGTGAAAAACATCAGGACGGGCGTCCTCGACATGGACCGGTCGCAGCACTCCAGGGCCCTGATCCGGTCGCTGTCGGGCGGCGAGACTTTCGCCGTCAAAACGATGTTCGGCCGCCGCGACGAGATCAACGCCGCGCTCGACAACGGAGACATATCCGCAGCCATCGTCGTACCGTCGGGCTTCGGGAAAAAAATCGAGGCCGGTGAAAACGCGCAGATCCAGAGCATTCTCGACGGCTCCAATTCCCAGTCCGCGACCCTCATCCACGGGTACGTCAACGGTTTCGCGCTCACCACCTCCAACAGGATCGTCACGAAGCAGCTCATGGCCATGGGCCGGGACAGGATGGAGGCGCCGGTCAACATCGAGCCTCGCCTGTGGTACAACCCGGAGCTGAAATCGAGCATGTTCCTGATCCCCGGGCTCATGGTCTTTATCCTGATGGTGACCTCGACCATATCCACGGCCCTGTCCATTGTCAGGGAAAAGGAGCGCGGCACGATCGAGCAGCTTCTCGTCTCCCCCCTGGCCGCGCCGGAGATCATCATCGGCAAGACCATTCCCTATGTATTCATCGCGCTGGCGAGCACGGCCATCATCCTTTTCATGGGCGACGTGGCTTTTGACGTCAGCATCAAGGGGAGCCACGCCCTGCTCCTGCTTTCCGCCACGCTCTTTACGCTCTGCGCCCTGGGGCAGGGAATCCTCATCTCGACGATTACGAAGAGCCAGCAGGTCGCGTACACCGTGGCCACCCTGTCCACCATGCTGCCTGCGCTGCTGCTGTCGGGCTTCATCTTTCCCATACGCAACATGCCCTACGCCATCCAGATCGTGACCTACGCGATCCCGGCACGCTACTTTGTCGAGGTGCTGCGCTCGATCCTGCTCAAGGGCGTGGGAATCGAAGCCTACTGGCGGGAGCTTGCGGCGCTCGGTGTTTTCTCATTCGTCGTGCTTGCCGTGGCCAGCATCAGGATGGCAAGGGTGAAGCTTGCTTAGGGGGATTGCAACACGTTCTGTAGTGCGGGGCTTTAGCCCCGCCGCAGCGGCCCTGAAGGGCCGCACACCATTATGATAAGGAAATCGATGCTTAAGCATATCATACGAAAGGAATTCCAGCAGATCCGGCGCGACAGGCGCATGCTCCCCATTATTTTCGTCGCGCCCGTGCTCCAGCTCGTCGTCCTCGGCTATGCCGCGTCCTTCGACGTCAAGAACATCCAGACCGTGATCTGCGACAGCGACAGGACCCCGGAGAGCCGCGACTATGTCAGCTCGTTTTTCTCCGGCGAGTACTTCGAGCACGTGGCCGAGCTGGCAAACTGCGGCGAGGCGGACGGCTACCTTGACCGGGGCGAGGCCGACGTTGCGGTCATGGTTCCCTCGGGCTTCGGCAAGGCCATGCGCGCCGGGGACAACGCGGGCGTGCAGGCCATTGTCAACGGCTCGGACACGAACTCCGCGGGCGTGGGGCTCAACTACGTGGCGCAGATCAACAACCGGTACGCGGCGGGCGTCCTCAAGGAGCGCATCGCGCGGCTGGGCAACATGCGCCTCGCATTCATAGAGCTGGAGGACAGGGTCTGGTACAATCCCGAGCTCAAGAGCCGCAACGACATGGTCCCGGCCATCCTCGCGCTTCTTCTCATGATCGTGACCATGATGCTGACGGCCATGGCCGTTGTGCGCGAAAAGGAAATCGGCACCATGGAGCAGCTCGTTGTCACGCCGGCCAGAAAACACCAGATCATCATCGGCAAGCTCTTTCCCTTCACCATCATCGGGCTCATCGACGTTGCGCTCGTCACGGCCGTTGCCGTTTTCTGGTTCCAGGTCCCGTTCAAGGGAAGCTTCCTGCTCCTCTACGTCCTGGCCGTGCCCTTCCTTCTCAACACGCTGGGGCTGGGCCTGCTGGTCTCGACCATATCCAACACGCAGCAGCAGGCCATGATGACCATCATGTTTTTCGTGATGATGCCCTTCATCTATTTTTCAGGCTTTGCCTTCCCCATCGAGAACATGCCCGAGATAGCCCAGGTCGTCACCTACGGGGTGCCCCTTCGCTATTTCCTGGAGATTGT
>JBDRLK010000184.1:0-10151 GCA_043813155.1 Pseudomonadota bacterium
AATATGCTTATGATTACTTATTATGAAGAGAAGTGTATACAGTTTCCTGTATATAGTTTTAGCCATCATGCTCTTCCATAACGCGTCCGCGGCGGCGCCCAGATGGCTGCGGATATCATGGACGGTTACGGGCGCGTCGGACACGACCATGACCATTGCCTGGACGGACAATGACACGACGGGCGGGACCGTCGAGTACAGGCCGCTGAGCGGCACCGTCCTCACGCAGCCCGCCGCGGCCTCGGACACGGGCAGCGGCCTGCTCAACGTCACTTATGAGGCTACCTTGACGGGCCTCACGGCTTCCACGACCTACGAGTACAGGGTCCAATCCGGCGGGTCGTGGAGCGAGTGGAAGACGTTCACGACCCCTCCCCCGGTGGGAAGCTGCGAGCCCGTCAGGCTCGTCGTCGGCGGCGACGGCAGGGGAGGCGAAGCATTTTACGACCCCGGCTTCGTATCGCGCCACTGGGAGATCATAGCCGGGGCCGTGCACAACGAGTCGGCGCTCGCCATGTTCTACACGGGCGACCTGGTTTACAACGGCAGCGAGGACGAGCAGTGGGAGGACTGGTTCAACAAGTCGGCCCTGCTGACCGGGGGAACGCCCGTGCTTCCGGTGCTGGGCAATCATGACGACGGGCCTGGCGACGGCGACAGCCAGTGGTACAACAGGACGTTCGCCCTGCCCCGCTCCGGCGCGGGCTCGTGGAGCTCCTCGCTGGACCCCGACGGCAACGGCATCGAGGACGTGTGGGCGGTTGTAGTGGGCAATGTCCTGCTCGTCGGTCTGAGCACGATGCTGGGAGACGCGGAAAAACCCATCCAACAGTCCTTTCTGCGGGATACGATCAGCGCCTACGACGGGATCGTGGACTGGAAATTCGTTTTTTTCCATGCCCCCCTGTGGTCGTCGGGAGGACATGGAAGCAATGAAGACGACAAGCTGGGCGCCGCCGAGCTGATTGGGATCATCGACGACTACGGCGTGGATTTCGTTATCTGCGGCCACGACCACGACTATGAAAGGCTGCATCCATCGAAGGGCGGATACGGCGGGCGGCCGAGGGTCGTCAACCCCCTTCCCGGCGACGGCGGCAGCAGCGGGATCGCCGACGGGACGATCCATGTCGTGAGCGGCGGCGCCGGTTCCTTCACGAACTTCGCCATGTTCTGCAGGGTAGACGGGTGTTTTGTCGCCAGCGGCAACCTGAACTACATGGTTTTCGATATCAACGCGGACAGGGCCGACGTCGTGGTGAGGGATTTCGGCGCCATCCCCCTGCTGCCCTGGGTCGACGCCTCGCTGCGGCCCGACCCGCTCGACGTGTTTTCCGTTTCCAAGGCAGGCAGCGTGTGCGCCGCCCCCGACGAGCCGCCCGATATTCCCGACGTGCCTGATATCGCCGACCCGCCTCCCGACGACACGGCTTCACCGGGAGAGGACGCGACGGTCGAGCCGGCGGAGGACACCGTCGTGCCCGACGCCGACACGGCCGGCGATGTTTCCGTGGACGCGATCCCCGGGGATGGTCCCGTGGAGGACACGGCCGGTGACGGCGGCGAGGAGCCTCCCGCCCAGAAGGGGTGCGGCTGCCGGTTTGTCGTAACGTAGAATCTTAATGAAGCGAAGCAAGATCCTCATAGCCGACGGTGACGCAAAGAGCCGGGCCACGCTCTCGCGCTACGTCGACCACATGGGATACGAAGCGGTCACGGCCGACACGGGATTCGAGGCGCTGAAGCTCGTTCGAAGCGAAAGCCCGGATCTCGTCGCCCTCGACATCATGCTGTCCGACATGAGCGGCTTCGAGGTGCTCTCCATCATCAAGAGCGACCCGCACACGTTCGCCGTTCCCGTGGTCATGGTCACGGCGCTCAGCGACGACCAGCACAGGATAAGGAGCAAGGAGCTGGGCGCGGACGATTTCATAACCAAGCCCTATTCTTTCCAGGAAATCCGGGGACGCATCTACTCGATCATGAAGGTCAGGGAGCTGCACAACGACCTCGAGTTCTCCCACGGCGTCATATCTAAGCTCACCACCTACCAGGAAAACATCCTTCTGAATTTCGACCCCAGGACGTTCGACGTCGACCACATGTTCAACCAGATGATGGAAAAGGTCATCTGGAACTCCTACGGGAGCACGGGCCCGTCGGCAATCGTGATCCTCTTCGATGACGGGTCCGGCTGGTGGAGAGGCAAGGTGTTCCAGGTCCAGGAATCCCTCGCCCCGGGCGACCCGCTGGCATTTCCCAAGCAGAAGCAAGACAATGATGTGGAAGAGGAATCCGTCAGGGTGATGAAGCTCTCCACGAGCCTCGTGCCCGTCTCCTCCCCCGACTTCAAGGCGGCCAGGGAAATGGCCCAGTACGACGGTTTGCACGTTCTGGGAAGAGATTCCGGCCTCGAGGATGAGGAAGGATCGGTGAAGATAGTCCAGGGGGACGAGCAGGGTCACGGTCTCCACCCTGAAATCGTTCAGGCCATCGCCCCCATCAGCAACTTCATCCGGTACAGGACGCCGCAGCTCATGGTCGTGGCGTCGAATTTCGATAAGGAGGTCACGGATATCGACGGGGAGGTCCTCAAGAGCCTGTTCGTCAACATGTCGGCGCTCAAAACGATCGCGAATCAGATCAAGAACATCGAAAGCGCTTTTCACTACACGATCGAAGCGCTCAGCAGGGCGGCGGAAGCCAATGACGAGGACACCTGGAACCACATCACGCGCATCAACAAGTACTGCGCCGTCCTGGCGGAAGAGCTCGGGATGGGAAAGGAATTCGTCCACGACCTGTCATTCATGGCGCAGATGCACGACGTGGGCAAGCTGCAGGTAGACTCGAACATCCTGAAAAAAAGCTCTCACCTCACGGGCGACGAGTTCGAAAAAGTCAAGCTCCACACGGTGTTCGGCGCGCGGATCATCGGCGACCACCCCAGGCTCCAGATAGCCAAGGAAATAGCCATGAGCCACCATGAGAAATGGGACGGGAGCGGCTACCCGCTGGGACTGCGCAGCGAAGATATTCCGAGGTCGGCGAGGATCGTGGCCATCGTCGATGTCTATGACGCCCTGAGGTCCAAGAGGCCCTACAAGGAGCCCTTCAAACACGAAGAGGCCGTTGAAATCATCACCAGGGGGGACAGCAGGACAAAGCCTTCTCACTTCGATCCCGACGTGAAAAACGCCTTCCTGAGCCTGAGCAGTAACATGGACGAAATCTACAAGGCCTACGAGGAGTAGAGGCCATCTTGACAAGATGCCCCGGGTAGGGGAGCCTTTAGGCTCCCGTTGTTTTGCAGGCACGCCAGGAGCGAGCAGCTGCACGGGCGGCTGAAGCCGCCCCTACCCACGTTGGGGGTTAAAAGGTATGTACGAGATTGCTCCTGGCCCCTGGCGGCTACTTGAAGAGCTTCACGTTGTCCTCCCTGCCCTCTTCATCGACCTTGTTGTACGTGCCCTCCTTGTAGCCTTTCTGCTGGCGCTCGAAATTGAGCCTGTTCTTCTTGAAATACAGCTCCTCGGTATCATCGGCGCTCATGCCGGAGGCAATGGCCATCATGCACCACTGGGGGAAGATTTTATCATAGAGGAGCGATTTCACCTCGTCCCACTTGACCTGCTGCCTGGCCCACCACTTCCAGGCAATGCAGTCGAGAAGCTTCCCGAGGGAAACAAGATTCTCGTGGGCCACGAGGACCATCATCCTGTTGATCTGCTCCTCGGACCGGCCGGCAAGCTCCTCTCCGTTCGCTTTCATAAAGTCGCTCCGGAGCGCATCGAAGTACGCATTCAGGTCCGCCGGACGGCCGCCGAGCCGCTCGCTGCTCACTTCCTTTTCTCCGATGACCTGGAACATGGAAAGCAGAAAGTGAAGCATGTCGACGACCTCGACCTTGATGTTCCTCAAGTCCAGGCTGCCGGCCTGCGCCTTGCCGCACCCCGCGACCCGGCGGATGTCGAGGCTCTCGAGGAGCTCCTTGAGCTCCTGGTCATAGGCCGTAAGATAATTTCGAAACCACTTGATCCTTTCTTCTTCTTTTTCGATGGCAAGGATGTCGAACCCGATGACCTTGTTGTTGAACATTCTCTGCATGTGATAGACTTCTTTCAGCATGTAATCTCCTTCAGTTCTCTCCCGCGGTCCAATGTATCATGTTCCTGATCTCCTGCCTGACATCGAGAAGATCGCTGTACAGCCCGGCCCCGTTGAAATTTATTTTCCTGGCCAGATCGATTGTGAATTCTATCATATCCCGCCTGTTTTTCCAGCTTCCACGCTCTACAAATAAAAACGCTTCCCTCAAACGCTCCAGGGTATCGCTGTTGACCGACCGCATAACGCGCCCGGCCTCTTTCTTCAACTCTTCGAGCTCATTCTTTTTTTCATCCCCTGAAAAATGCTCGAGGACCTTGAGCTCGTATCCCAGGCTGGAGTTGATATTGGCCATGGCATCATGCGCAAAATTCCTGTCCTTGAATGCCTGGGACGTTATCCTGAACAGGGCCTCGACCGATGGGTCCGCAATCTCATAATCCGCCGACAGGTAATTGCCCTTCAGCCTCCCTTCACGCCGCAGCTTGTGCCAGATCGCGGTCCCGTTATAGGCCTCGGTGCGGGAAAAGTTGAACGGGATGTGCGGGAACCGCCCTATTGCATCTATGTTGCAGCCAATGTCCTCCAGCCTTGTATCCGGCTCGAACAGAAGAATGTTATAGCAGCTGTACACGCCCGCCTCGTCACAGGCTCTCAGGCCTTTGCGCACGGTCTCCATGTCCATCCTGCGGCCAAGGTTTTGTAGTCCCCTTTCACTGAAATTCTCGACTCCCACGTACACGCGAACGAGGCCCAGCCTTTCCCTCAAAAAACTCATGAGAGGCGCCGTGATCGCGTCGGGGCGGGTTTTCGCCACCGTGGCGATCCGGCCCACGCCAAGCTTTTCGAGGCGGGAAGCCAGCTCGCCCAACCTCGCTTCCGTCCGCCGGGCGTTGGGAAGCAGCCACGTATCGTCGTGAAAGCAGAATATCCGGGCGCCCTTCTCGTGATACAGAAAGGCCATCTCCCTCGCTATACTCTCCGGGCTCCTGAACCTCAGCCTGGGGCCCGGCCTGCTCCTGCAGTAGGAGTTGATCGCGCAGAACGTGCAGTTGCCGTAGCATCCCCGGCTCCCGACAAGGGTGGTGAATCCCTTCCCCACGTGCACGTGCAGCGAGCCGTCGCGCGCGGGCAGGGGAAGGGCATCGAGGTCCCTCATCACGGGCGAGAGCCCGCAGCGATGGATCGACCCGTCCTCTTCCCTGAAGAGCAGCCCCGGGACGGTGCTCCACCGCTTCCTGTCGTCCAACGATCCCACGAGAAGGCCGATACTCTCCTCTGCATCATGGCTGATCACGGTATCGATAAACGGGTTGAGCCTGAGGACGTCCTCCCCGGAAACCGTGGGGAACTGGCCGCCCGCGCAGATGTGGCCGCCGTAGCCTCTCGTGCGCAGCCCGGCGGCCAGCTCCAGGAACTGCGCGGCCCTGTGCTGAAAAGCCATGCTCAGCCCGACGAATGCCGGCGACCGGCTCATCACACCGGCTGCGACCTCATCCAAATCACTGACTTTATTGAACGGAACAACGGCGGCGCGCAGCCCGCTCTCGCGCACGGCGGACGCCAGGGTCCGGATGGACAGGTTTTCCTCGTATTCCGCACCGATGAATACAGTATCGACTTCGCCCGGCCCGCGGGCCTTGTCTTCTTGATCCATGAAGGTGTCGTCGTCCTTCCACGGCAGCCGCTGCAGCGGGGCTAAAACCCCTCACTGCACCGATCGGCGAAAGTTAAAAATCAAAAGGTTTGCAGATTATCTCGCGGATCCTGAGATCGAACAGGGCATGGCTGTTGACAGGCCGCAGGATGATCGCCGTATCCGCCCCGAGCGCGGTTCCACCGATGCTTATGACGTCCGCGTCCGTTCTTACGAGCCCCGCGTCCGCGGCCATCATCGCTATCTCGACGGCGACCTTGGTCCCTTCCCCGAAGCGCCGCAGGACATTGGCTGCAATCTCGTCCACCTGTACGGTCTTGAATTTTTTCCTGATCGCCCTCCCGATCGTGCCGAACGCGTGCGTCGCCGTCAGGACCTTGATCCCCAGGGCTTCGATCTGCCCTCGCGTCCCGTCCGCCATCTCCTGAAAGTCAGGCCTGGTAAACCCGGTGCAGTGCGTTACGGCGATAATGTCGAATCCCTCGAGGACCTTCGCGGCGGCCAGCGCGGTCTTGCCTCTCGTTGTAGCCACGAGGCATGTCTTTATCCCAAGCTCGTCTCCTCTCTCCCTGACATGCTTCAACACGCCGCCTGTATTCTGCTCACCCGGTTTTTCAAACCCATGCATCGCTTACCTCCCTTTTCAATCTGCGAAAATCACGCTGCGATGAATAACCATTGTTTTCTCGTTCCTTCCCCTGCGCGCGGCGATCCAGAATTCTATCTCCGCTTCCCCCGCGCCCACATGGTATCGCTCATCGATCTTGCCCGGAAATCTGGTCTGGGCAGTGTAGTCCATGTCGCCCTGCCTGAACCTGACGGGGGCCTTCATGGGGCAGATGAAAAACGGTTTCCCTCCCGCTTCGATCCTGCAGGCTTTCTGCCCCCGGCCGACGTTCACCCTTCCGTCGACCCCGATGAAAATCTTCTGCCTCCTGAACGGCAGCAGCGGTTTTCTCACGTCCCGCGTGTTGAGCGTTACGAGCGTATCCATGGCGCCGGCATTTTTTCTGGAAACACTCAGTGTAAGATCCTTCTTGAATGAAGGCCTCAGGAGTCTTTCCACGAACAGGACAAGCCCGAGCAGCAGGATAAGCAAAATGGAAATCCAGAAAAAATACTCGTTCCAGTACATCGCCGGCGTCCACGGTGCGGCCATGCCCTTCACATTGACGACCCACGACCCGCTCCCGTCCACATTCTTCTTCTGCTCCTCGCCGACCGTGAGGTACACGGGGCCCTCGAACGACTCCCCGCTGAAGCGGTCGGACGACGGGTCGACGTACCGTATCATGAACACGTAGTCTTTCCTGCCGTGAACGACCTTGACGGCCCTGGCGGGCATTATTTCAATTTTTTCAACGTTGGATACTTTCGACCAGTCCATGCGCAGGTCGAACTGAAGATCTTCCGGTATTTCGATGCCGGGCTTCAGGCGCAGTCCCGGCGTCAACATGAACCAGCCTTCGCGCACGGGCTCGCTCCATGTAAGGTCCTCTTCAATGAACTCGATTTTCACTTTGCGAAACACTTCGACCTTGAATGGCTTGAGCGCGGTCTCGAATTCGCCCGACTTGTGGTCGATGCGTCCCTTGACGTAATAGATGCCCGGTGAATCCGGGCTGAAGCTCATGATCACCTCGCCTTCCTTGGAAAACCTGGCCTGCCGCGATTCCCCCCACACCGGAACGCCGCCTCCCTCTTTTTCCATTTCAACGTTGAATTCAAGAGCGCTTAAAAATGAGCGATGAAACGTGTACGAGCTGCCGTCGGTGCCATTCAGGCCGGCTACCGCGGAAAAGTCCTTCCCTATGGGCAGCGAGGCCGCAGGCTCGGTAAGAAAACCGAATCCCAGGTCAACGTCCTGAAAAACGCGAATCAGGAATTCCTCTCCGCGCGCAAAATCCGTCTTGATCCTGTAGATCCCTTCCACCGGGTTTCGTACGACAAAAAGCCCGTACCCCGCCGGACCGGATGGAGGCTTGTACCACCTGCGCTGCTTGAAGATGTGGCCCTTTTCCATCTCGGCCTTCCTGAACACGATGTCCTCCGCTCTCTTGCCGAACGGCCATTTCTTGACCTTGCCGGTGGCGGAATCGATCGATACCATGGTCATCTTTTTCGGCGGCGCCGACTTGAACAGGACGGCCACCCACAGGTTTTTCGACTTGCGGTAGACCTCGAAGCTTTCCCCTTTCGCGCTGTACTCTTCATTTGAAACGGTGACCGTGGGAGCGAGTATTCTTTCCACGAAAAGCGACACGATGCCGCCCATGAGCAGCCCGTCGGAATTATTGCCCAGGAACGTCAACCGGGCGCCCGCTTCCTTGACAACTTCCCGAATGGAGCCGTCCAGAACGTCACCCGGAATGCCCGGCGCCGTGAACCCGCCCCCCATGACGAAAATATGGAGCGGAACGTCCATATTCCTGAGCTCCTCGGCGTACTGCATCGCCTCGACGATGGCGGCATCAAACATCTCCCTGTGCAGATCACGAACGTCCTTTTTCTTGAAAAGGTTTTTATCGGGCAGCCCTTTCCTGGTGGCCTTTGTCCAGAGATTCTGGGCCTTCTCGGATACGACGTAGTCCTCGTTCTTGACGTTCAGCCGCAGCTCCGACGACATGAACCACACCGCGAGCGGCAGCCCCGCTTCTTTTTTCCCTTCGGCCTCCTTTTTCTTCAGCGCCTGGTAATGTTCCTTGAGCGCTTTGAGCGCGTCCACGAAATCGTTGGCCGATGATCCTCTTTTCATCATGCCTATCGAAGCCATGAACTTCTGCTTGTCGTCCCCGCCTACGGACAGCACGACGGAAGACTTCGCGCCGCAGGAAACAAGATGCAGCCTGTCATCCGGCCGCAGCAGGTCGACCAGAAGCTTCGTCATGGCAATCGAGTGGAAGTTCGAATCGGAAGCCACGATCGTCTCGCTGTTGTCCATCACGACAACGGTGTCGAGAGGCGTGGAGGCAAACACCTCCCCGGGATCAGCGAAGAGACTGAAAGGCAGGATAAAAGCAATGAGTAATGCTGCTGAGGTCTGATGCTTCATCGTTAACATTCAGCGGGAACAGGTCGGCAGCCCATCCGGCCGAGCCGTGAATCTCAACCTGCGTCCCGGGTGTCGCTGCCAATGATTCCCCTCCAATTTCCTCAATATGATGTTGTGGAATAATATCAACATATCACTCATCTTTCAAGATGTGTTAACCGGTAGCCCATAATGTCTATTCCACATTGACAATTCGCACATTAATAATCATATTGATTATGATTTTGTAAAAAACTCAACCTTATCGGCACGAGAAAAATGACGGTAAAAAACAATAAATTAAAAACACGACAGGCGGACCCGCTGAAAAATGCGGACACGGACGAGGCGGCCGGGGGCGAGGACCCCATTCAGAAGCTTCCCATTCTTCCGATCCGCAATGCCATTATCTTCCCCGGAGCCATCTCGCCGTTCGAGGTTGGAAGGCCGAAAAGCATCAAGGCCGTCAAGACGGTGGAGAACGGCACGTTTCCCTACCTGGCCATCCTGGCCCAGAAAAAGCCCCACGTCAACGATCCCGGCCAGAAGGACCTGTACGCCGACGGCTGCGCTTCGCGTCTCATCAAGATGGTCAAACGGTCCGTGGGCACCTACTCGGTCTTCCTGCAGGGATCGTATCGCATCAAGCTGGTGAAAGTGCTGCAGACGACGCCTTGCCTCATGGCTGAATTCGAGAGGCTGGACGACATCGTGGAAAACGATCTCGAAATGGCTTCCCTCCAGGGACAGCTCAAGGAGCTGGCCCAGAGAGCGATCAAGCTCCTTCCGGAGCTGCCGAAGGAAGCGACATCGATTATCGAGAGCATCAACAACCCGTCCCAACTGGCTGATATTATTGCCTCCAATATCGATATCCCGCTTGACACGAAGATCATGATTCTGGCGCTCCTGGACGTGAAGATGAGGGTCAAGGAAGTCCTGAAGCTCATCGAAAAGCAGGTTGAGCTCCTCAGCCTGAAAGAAAAAATCCAGGCCCAGATCAAGGAAGACCTGGGCAAAAACCAGCGCGAATACGTCCTGCGGCAGCAGATGAAGGCCATCAAGGAGGAGCTCGGCGAGGACGCGGACGACACCAATGACCTCGATTCACTCTCCGAGAAGCTCAGGGAGATGAAGCTGCCCCCCGACGTGGACGAAGTCAGCAAAAAGCAGCTGCGAAGGCTCAGGGGCATGCAGCTTGGCAGCCCGGAATACACCGTGGCCCGCAACTATCTCGAATGGATTCTCGACCTGCCGTGGAAGATCATTACGAAAGACAACATGGACATAGGGAACGTGAGAAAGGTTCTCGACGAAGACCATTACGGGCTCGAGAAGGTAAAACGCAGGATCCTG
>JBDRLK010000185.1:0-3145 GCA_043813155.1 Pseudomonadota bacterium
AACAAGGCCTACGAGGATCTTTCCAGGGCCATAAAAAAGGACCCCGAGTATATCCATTCCCTCTACCTGATGGGAATCACGCTGTACAACCTGCAGAGCTACGAGGAGGCGTCGAGCTTCCTCGACAAGGTGTCGAAGCGCAATTCGTCCTATCCCGGGCTGGTGCTCTACCAGGGGCTTATCTTCGAGGCGCTTGGCGAAACGGAAAAAGCCCTCGAGTACTATACCGCGGCTCTCGCAGCCACGCCCGAAGACGAGGATATCATGATGAGGGCGGTTGCAATCTATGTGGCCTACGGCAAGCTTGACGATGCGGACATCCTTGTCAACAAGGTGCTCGAGAAGAACCCCACGCACGGCGGGGCGATCTTCTACCTTGGAAGGGTCTACATGGGCAAGAACAAGTATGCCGAGGCGCTTCATCATTTTCTCAGGGCTCTCAAAATTTCCCCCTCCGTCGGGCTCTATTACCTGTGGGCCGGGCTGGCGAGCGAAAAGATGGGCAACTTCTCGGACACGCTGAAGTTTTCGGAAAAAGCACTGGAGATGGACGGGAACCTGTCCGAGGCGTTTCTTCTCAGGGGAAAGATCAGGACACGCATGGGCATGATCAAGGACGCCAGGAGGGACCTGAAAAAGGCCATGGAGCTGAAGCCGGGGCTGATGGAGGCGTGGGGATCTCTCGGGGTCATCTTCGAGGAGGAGAGGAATTATACCGAGGCCATGAGGGCCTACACCAGGTATCTCGAGCATTTTCCCGATGATTTTGAAATTCATTCCCGCTACGGCCTCATCCTGTACGACAAGGGCATGCTGGGAGAAGCCAAGGATCACTTTTCGTCGGCCATCGTGGTGGCAAAAGAGTATTCACCGTTTTCAAAGTGGCGTTTCACGTCCCTTTATTATCTCGGCCTGATCGAGGAAAAGACGGGCAACAAGTCCAAAGCCGTCAATTACTATCAAGAGTACATTGCCGAAGCCCCCGACGATGCCATTGACCTCGAAGTGGTCCAGGAGCGCCTCATGGTGCTCAAGCCGCCGGAGGAATAGAGATCGTATCATCAATACCGCGTATTAGATAAGGAGCGGGGACAGCGTATGCTCCGTCCCGCGCAACATGAAAAAAGACAGCTATCTTCGGCCCGGTAATCTGCAGGAGTGGACCGGGAAGGTCCTGCTGGGATTGGAGGCTTCGAGGGGGGGAACGAAAATCCCGGCCCTCGATGCGTCGGCCGCGCTGCTGCTGCTCGATCCGCAGAAGATCTTTGTCTCCGGGGACTCCCCGGCTTTTATTCCCGGCTGGAAGGCCGTGGGCGGCAATTGCCTGGCCCTTTTAAAGCACGCGGCCGGCATGGGGCGTCTCAGCGTTGTCACGCGTCACATCCATCCCCCTGAAGACAGCGGGGGCAGCATCCTGCATTTTTTCGGGAGGCTCATAAGAGACGCCGACCCCCTCTCGGCGGTGGCGGACGACATGGGCTGTCTTCGTGAAGCGCATGTCATGACGAAGTCGAGGCACTCGGCCTTTTCCAATGACCGGCTTGACGGCATGCTGAGAGAAAGGGACATAAAAACCGTTGTCATCGGAGGCGTGCAGGCCGACCTGTGCGTTCTCGCCACGGCCGTGGAAGCCGGGACCCGCGATTTCATTCCCGTGGTCGCGGCGGACGCCACTGCTGCGGGCAGCGAGCGGCAGCACGTTGCCGTGCTCGAAGCGCTGGCAGGCGGGCTGGCATGCGTCATGTCGACAAGGGAGATCATCGAGCAATGGCACTGAAACGGTTTCATGATCCGGGCAGCGGTGCCATGAGGGTGGCCGGCTTCATGTCGGGCAGCGGGACAAACCTGCGCAGGATACTCGAACACCAGGGGTCCTCGAAAAAGCGGGAGGGCGCGTCGCCCTACGAGGTTGTCGTCATTTTCAGCGACAGCGCGGCGTCAAGCGCCCCTGCCATAGGAAAGGACTTCGACATTCCCGTTATAACGCGGGACTTGAGGGCCTATTGCAAGGCGCGCGGCAGGCCGAGAAGGGACATGGCCGTGCGGGAGGAGTTCGACCTGGAGACCCTGAAAGCCCTGAAGCCCTACGGCGTGTCGTTCGCGGCCTATGCGGGCTACATGAGCGTGGCGAGCAGGGCTCTTATCAACGGTTTCCCGGGCATCAACGTGCACCCGGCCGACCTCGGCATCAAAGAGGGCGGCGGGAGGAAATACAGGGGGGATCACGCGGTTGCCGATGCGATCAGGGCCGGGGAAAAGACGATCTGCTCCACGACCCACATCGTGGAGGAAGCGGTCGACGAGGGCAGGATCCTCATGATTTCGGACGGGCTGAGCGTTGAGATAGGGGAAGGCCTGGCAATCGGGAAGGACATCGAAAAAATCGAATCCGTGAACCAGGACAGGCTCAAGAAGGCGGGCGACTGGGTCATCTTTCCCGCCACACTGCGGCTTATCGCCGAGGGCAGGTTTTCATACGATGAAGCGTCCGGCCTGGTTCATTTTGACGGGAAGCCGGCCCCCGACGGGATCAGGCCCGGCGACGCGGAGGAAAAGCCGGGATAACACATGGCAACGCCCGAAGGCATACTGGAGCTCTTTATCGGTGACGCGTCCAAGGTGGTCGACGCGAACCTCACGGCTGCGCTCGATGCCCACGTCAAGGCGCTTTCCGAAGCCGGCTACAGCGGCGTCAAAGTGCTCGACGAGGCCCTATTGTTTCTGCTGCACCGCGGGGAGTCGCAAGCCGTGATGCGCGAGGCGGGCCTCGGCGACAGCCTGGGGATCCGGCCCGTGATCACGGATTACGCCGATTACCCAAAAAAACTGAGAAGGGACTGGAAGCCAGCAGCGTACAATCTCATCAACCGCAGAAGAAATGTCCAGCTCATGGTGACGCGCGAATGCAACCTGCGATGCGCTTACTGCCCGGTGAAAAAGGATGACCGGGCCATGAGCGACAAGGTCATGTTCAGGTCCGTGGATTTTCTCCTTTCCAGCGCCCAGGAAAACCTGCGCCTGGATTTCACGGGCGGCGAGCCCCTCTACTATTTCAACACCATTGAAAAAGCCTGCCACTACGGCCGGGCCAAGGCCCAGGGCTTGGGGAAAAAGCTCACATTTTACCTGATCACAAACGGCACGC
>JBDRLK010000186.1:0-2757 GCA_043813155.1 Pseudomonadota bacterium
GGATTTCCGGCGTGTCGTCCGGGAGCGCGTCGATGGCCTCGGCCAGGTCCGGCGCCGTGTCGTCGTCCTGTGCCGTGTCGCCGGCCAGGTTTTCCTCGTCGCAGCCGCAGCCGGCGGAGTGGAAGGCCAGGACCACGGCCACAACAAGGATTAAAGGCTTGAGAGTTGTGTCTTTTTGCACCTGTAAGCCTCCTTGCAGGGGGATGAGGGTGATTATGAAGGATTATAGCCTCAAAAGCCTGATTGTCCACGTGCCGTGTCAGCAGTGGAAGAATTGGGGAGCCTGAAGAGGCTGTGTCGCAACCTCTATGACCGATGTGTGTCATACAATATGTTGTAGCTGCACGCCCTTGGCGTGCCTGTATGTGGCGCCCCGAGGGGGCGCAGCTACAATTGCGACGCAGCCTCTGAAGGCTCCCCTCCCCGACCGGGGTGGGCGTGCTACGTGAGCAGTGGAAGGAGGGCGCCATAGGCCTTTGAGCGCACGTCTTCAGGCACGGTTATGCGGGGCTCGAGCGTTTCGAGAGAACGCAGGACTTTTTCGAGCGTAATTTTCTTCATGTTGGGGCAGACCGCGGTCCTGGTGACGGGGACGAAGCGCTTTCCCGGATTGTCTTTTGAAAGCCTGTAAAGGATCCCGGTTTCCGTGCCGACCGCGATGGTCCCGGCGTCGCTTCGCGCCGCGTACCGGAGCATGCCGCCCGTGCTCAGAACATCGTCGGCAAGGGCGGCCACGTCGGACCTGCACTCGGGGTGGACCAGGACTTTGCAGCCCGGGTTGTCTTCGCGGGCCCGTTTCACATCGATGGGAGTGATCATGGCATGGGTCGGGCAGTAGCCGGGCCACAGGTGAAATTTTCTGCCTGTTTTCGATGCGGCATAGGCGCCCAGATATTCATCCGGCACGAAAATGATGTCCTCTTCGATGGACGAGACAATATCAACGGCATTGGCGGACGTGCAGCAGATGTCGCTGACCGCTTTCACCTCGGCCGTGGTGTTGACATAGCAGACGACCTTTGCCTCCGGGTATTTCGCGCGCATCTCCAGGAGCAGCCGGGCATCGACCATGTCCGCCATGGGGCATCCTGCATCCGGGGCCGGAAGGATAACGGTTTTGTCAGGAGACAGGATGGCGGCGGTCTCGGCCATGAAATGCACGCCGCAGAAGATCACGACGGAAGCAGGGTGCGCGGCCGCCTTCCTGGAGAGCTCCAGGGAGTCGCCCGTGAAATCAGCGATGTCCTGGATCTCGGGCGGTTGGTAATTGTGAGCCAGGATCAGCGCGCCGCGCTTTTCCTTGAGCTCCCGGATCTTTTCAACAATAGACATGGTGCTTCTCGCTTTTTTCAGTGTTCAGTCGTCCTGGTTTTCGGCTGCGCCGAAGAGCCACGTGCTCAGGTAGCGCTCGCCCGTGTCGGGCAGCACGACCACGATCATTTTACCGGCGTTCTCGTCTCTCTTTGCCAGTTCCAGGGCGGCCCAGAGCGCAGCGCCGGACGAGATGCCGCCCAGGATGCCCTCTTCTTTCGCAAGCCGCCCGGCCATGTCGCCCGCATCGGCGTTCTCCACCTTGATGATCTCGTCCAGCAGCCCGGTGTTCAGGACCTCGGGAACAAAGCCCGCGCCTATGCCCTGGATCTTGTGAGGGCCGGGGTCGCCTCCGGACAGAACGGGAGAGCCGGCCGGCTCCACGGCAACAGCCTTGAACGAGGGCTTCTTTTTCTTGATCACTTCGGCCACGCCGGTAATGGTGCCGCCGGTCCCCACGCCCGCGACCAGGAAGTCGACCTTGCCGTCCGTGTCATCCCATATCTCGAGGGCCGTGGTGCGCCTGTGCGCTTCCGGGTTGGCCGGGTTATTGAACTGCATGGGCAGAAAAAAATCCGGGCCGCTTGCCGCTATTTCCCGGGCCCTGGCAATGGCCCCTTTCATGCCTTCAGCGCCTGGCGTGAGCACGAGCTCGGCGCCGAAGATGCGAAGCAAATGGCGCCGCTCGATGCTCATGGTGTCCGGCATGGCCAGGATCAGCCTGTACCCCCTGGCAGCGGCCACCAACGCGAGGGCGATGCCCGTGTTGCCGCTCGTGGGCTCCACGATGGTCGTGCTTTTTGTAAGCTTTCCCTCCTTTTCCGCGGCCTCGATCATGCTCAGCCCGATCCTGTCCTTCACGCTCGAGCCCGGGTTAAAGGATTCCAGCTTGGCCACCACCCGGCCGGGGAGCCCTGCGCCGATCCTGTCAAGCCTGACGAGCGGGGTCCCGCCAATGAGCTGTGTAATGTTATCTGCTATTTTAGCCATGATTTCCTCCAGTCCTGTTGCATGAACGCTAGATGTAATACATCGGCGCCCCCTCCGCCTTTTTTTCGTTCATTCTGTTCACAAGATCCTTTAACGTGACTCCAGTGAGGATTGATTCGATCGCATCCCTCACACTGTCCCACACCTCCCGCGTTGGACAGATCGATGTCCTGTCGCAGGCACTTTCCTGGTCCAGGCAGTCCACAAGGGCCGGCTTGCCGTCCAGGGCCGTTAAAACGTCTAGAACGCTGATCTTTTCAGGCGGCCTGGCCAGGCTGTATCCCCCTGCAGCGCCTCTCACGCTCCTGACGAGCCCGGCCGAGCGCAGCTGGGCAAAGAGCGCGTCCAGGTAGCTGCGGGAAATGTCCTGGCTTCCGGCAATGGACTTTAAAAAGACAGGCTTCTTCCCCTCATGCGAAGCCAGATCCACCATGGCCCTGAGCCCGTATCTTACTT
>JBDRLK010000187.1:0-5127 GCA_043813155.1 Pseudomonadota bacterium
ATCCTGCCTTCTTCAGATGTCTCGATTTTCCTGGCCGGAGTATTACTCTGCGATGGCAAACCTCACACGAAAGGGCATATAGACAATTGCTTGCATATTAGCATGCAGAGACAGCCGGCCGACGACTCTCCGAAGCATCATGTTCAACGGCTGTTACTGATCCAACAATCATCCCTGATTGAGGTCTTACACCGATTGAACCGCAAGAAACCACACATCACCAACCATGGTCATTTGTCCGCCTATTGGCCGTTTAGCAGTCGGTACAAGTCGCAATCAAGCCCTAGTCTGAACAAGAAACGGCTGGGACAAAGACAGAACCAGCACCATTAGCCCGGTCCTGAATTTCAAGACAATTGCGAGGCAATCCCTTGCTAACGTCTGGAAAGTTTGATAGTATAACGTTATGAACGTTAAGCAAGTCAATGAATCGCTTCTCAGGGGGGATATTGATAAACCGGGAGTTTTCCCGCACCTCGAGATCCTCAAGCAGGCCCGGCATATCTTCAAGATGGATTTCGGGCTTGATGCGCTGCCCGAGCAGCCCGGTCTCATTCTCGTTCGCGGTTCCCGCCAGTATGGAAAGAGCACGTGGCTGGAAAGCCGGATCAGGAAGACCGTGGAGGAATTCGGGCCCGGTTCTGCTTTGTACCTGAACGGAGACGAGCTTGGAAGTGCCGACGCGCTTGCGCAGTCCCTGCGCGAGCTTCTGCCCATGTTCAGCGCCAAGGCGGCGACCCGGCGCTTGTTCATTGATGAAATCACGGCGATCAAGGACTGGGAAAAGGGGCTCAAGCGCCTGCTGGACGCGGGAGAGCTCAGGTCCGTGCTCGTGGTCACGACAGGCTCAAAAGCAACGGACCTGAGGAGGGGAAGCGAGCGATTGCCGGGCCGTAAAGGCAGCCTCGAGCGGACCGCGTACCTGTTCACTCCTGTCTCGTTCAAGGAGTTCAGGCGCGTCTGCGGAAGTTTTTTAAAAAAGGACACCCTTGCCGCCTATGCGCTGTCCGGAGGGTGTCCCGTTGCCTGCGGAGAGCTGGCATCCAGCGGCAGGCTGCCGGAATACGTTGTCGCCATGATTCGAGACTGGATATTTGGAGAATGTGCCGCGTCCGGCCGGCAGCGCTCATCCCTCCTGCCCGTCATGGAAGTCCTGATGCAGAGGGGCGGCACGCCGCTCGGCCAGGCGCGCCTGGCCAGGGAAGCGGGGCTGGCGAACAATACGATTGCGGCCGGCTATGTAGAGCTTCTGGCTGACCTCATGTGCGTCGGGCTTTCTCATCCATGGGATGAAACAAGGAATATCAGGCTGCTGAGAAAACCGTGCAAGTACCACATGATCAATCTTCTTGCCGCGGCCGCCTGGGACCCATCGAAACCGCGTACGGTCGCGGATTTTCGGGCCCTGTCCCCCCGGACGCAGGCGCGATGGCTGGAGTGGCTGGTCGCCCAGGAGCTGTGGCGCCGGGCGGCCGTTCGAGGGGATGAGTTCCCCGAGCTCAGCCTGCACTGGAAGAGCAGGCATCACGAGCTGGACTTTGTCGTGGACCGGCAAACCTTTATCGAGGTGAAGCGCGGCCGCGCCGCGCCCCTTGATTTCGCGTGGTTCGCCGGGGTTTTTCCACGCGCCAGGCTGAAGGTTATCAGCTCCGACACTTTCGAGACCGATCAGATCCGCGCCCTCACCATGGAGGATTTTCTTCTCGATGAATAATGGGACTGACTACCCGGGATTCGCTTCAATGATAAGCGGGTGGCGCCAGTTGATGGTAATCACGGTGAAAGTCCCGCTGTCGTCCGTGCGCGGCCGCTCCTCGATCCGGACGGCCCCCATGCTGCACAGCCGGCCGATGAGCTCCTTGCGCTGGGCATTGCTCTTCATGGGAAAGGCGTTGTTCATCACCCTTAAGAACGGGCTTAGCCAGACCTCCTTGATCCTGTTGTCCCGCTGAAACTTCAGGATGAGCGATGCCGCCCTTTTCAGGTCCTCCAGCTCGTAACCATCGCGCACCAGCTTTTCAACATCATCCATTGTGGCAGGGGCCGGGGCCTCGGCAGCGGGCCCGGCACGGGCAGGCCCGGGCCGCCTTGGCTCTGCTCGTTCCTTCTGCGGCTCGCCGGCAGGCGGAGGCGCCGGGACTGCTTCAGCTTTGTCTCCCGCCTCATCACGTTTTTCCCGCTGGACGATCCTCTTCCAGCTCACGGGCGTTCGCTGCTCCGGCGGGATCAGGGTCACGGCGTCCAGGTAGCTCTCATCGCCTATAATGGTCAGAAGGTCGCCTGACATGGCGTGCTTCGGGCACACGATAAAGACCCGGCGGGCGTTCTGGAGGATGCGCTCGGCCACCGGGATGTAATCCCTGTCTCCGCCCACGATTACGAACGTTCCGATATCGCGACGGCCGTAGAGAAGCTCCATGCAGTCGATGGACAGCATGAGGTCTGCGCTGTTCTTCTCGGGCCTGGCCAGGACGTGGACCGGCTGGATCCCCATGAGCGAAAGATCGTTGATAAACATCCTGGACGACGAGTAGTCGAGCGGCGCGTAGGCGCGGCCGATGACCACGGAAACGCCCAGCTCGCTTTTAACGTGCTCGCGCAGGTTCTGCAGGACGAGCAGCGTGAGCTCCACCGGGTCTCCGTACTCGTCGGCTATGGCCAGGTACAGGTTCTCGATGTCGACCAGCAGGGCCCCGAGCCCCGCGGCCGCGACCTGTTTTTCTTCCATATCATGCATCCTTCCCCCGTCGTCCCCGGTTTAAAGCAGGCCTGGACGGCCTTCCGGGCATTCGATTTTCCTTCCTGCGCCCGAGCCTGAAAGAGGAAATGTAATCGTCGTGTTTTTCGGAAACGTCGGACATGCCGCTTCTTCCAAGCCCCGTGATCCCATCCCAGTTCACTTCCTGCGTATCCCTCTCTTCAGCGCGGGAGAGCCAGAGCATGATTGCCTCCCGCACGGCTTGAGAAACCGTCTTGCCCTGCAGCGCCGAGTGGCCCTTGAGCTTGCGCCAGAGCTCGTCCGGAATGTTTCTTATAAAAATCTTGGGCATGGTTCAAAAACACTCCCTGCGGGGTAGGGGCGCCTTCAGGCGCCCTCTTGAAAAGACGACTTTTTCGGGAGGCTGAAGCCTCCCCTACCCATGATTTGAACCATGCCAAATCTTGTCAGCCATACTTGTCAACCTTTATTGACATAATAGCCTTACCAGGCTTGCACATCAATCCAAAGTCCGAAGATATTTTCATCCTCACTATTGAAATCCGCAGTTGTCCGTTTTATACTGATTCCCGGTTAAGCCGAATCCCGGGCTCCCGGCCGCACGCGCGGCCTAGCCGGCCCAGCCAGCCGGGGAAGGGAATCCCGGACGAGGCGAAGCCATACATCACGACGGGCAACGCAACAGCCAGCAACTCCGGGGGACGGCTACCTCCGGTTGTTCTGGATGGGGCTTGCATGGATGCGCCCGTCGTGACATGTAACGCCCCATTTTTTTTTGCAGAACAACCAATGGGAGGCAGCCGTGATTAAAACCCCCGAATCGCTCCCCCGTACCATCCTTATCGCATCCATATCAAATTTTGTTTCCGTTGCCGTAATTATTCTTGCAGGCTCTTCAGGATGCAAGATGACCACGGGCTCGCCGGGCGCGGACGCCGAGACCGATGATGGGGAAACCGAGGCCTGGATACATCTTGCGCGGCAGATGATCGGCGAGGAGGGCGGAAGGATCGACTTCGAGGGAGGCTACGTCGATTTTCCGCCCGGGGCATTGCTGGAAGAAACGGAAATTGTGATAGAAAAAAAAGCTGACGATTCCGACATAACCATACCTCTTTTTTCATCGCTTTTCAGGTTCGGCCCCACGCTCATGTTCCTCCGGCCCGTGAAGGTCGGCCTAGATTTTTCGGGAACAGAAAACCCCATTGCCTTCTGGTCGCCCGTCGGTCGCGAAGGCGGGCCAGCGTGGGGAAAAAGGAAAGGTTACAGGAATAACTCTTTATTCGAATTCTATGTCAGCCACTTCTCGTGGGGCGGCATAACCGAGTTCTGGGACTGCAAGATAAATTGCAAGGCACTGTGCCAGGACGAGACCTCGGCCATGGGCGAGCCCTACGTCTGGGCCGTGACAGGAAACGGGCGGATGTCGGCCGGAATCTCGAAAACAGGCGACCTGGTGAGCCTGTACTTCCCCTACGTCGGCTCATTCCAGCTCATCCCATATTACGAGGCATCCGACCCGTACCTGGACGCATTTACCGAAACAACAATTCCTCTCGGCTTCGGGAACGTGGCAGGCATCAAAACGGCTGAATCAAAGACTATTTTCTCGTCGGCCGGAGAGGTCAATCCATGGTACCAAACTGATACTTTTAGCGGAAACCCGACTACTATCCTCGAATACCGGTCAGCGGACCCCCGCATCGGCAAGGTGATCGTGTTCATCCCCATGGGCTCGGATACGAGAATAAGCTATGCAGACGGCGTGGTAATCCAGGTGTTCGAGATAGAACAGGACATGACATTTTTTTACAGGCCGCGAATGGAGGCGAATGTTGTGCCACGGGACAACCAGATCTGTGGTATTCCGCTTTGGTGGCTGGGGCATTCTTCATCGACCTCGAATACGCCGCAGGACAGGGGCGACCACGTGTTCTATTCAACGCAGTCCTCAACGTCCGGCAGGTACGTGGAGATTGGTGTCGGGCTGCAGATCCTGCCGGCCGGGAGCAATGAGACCAGCATCGCTTTCCAGGACCCGAAGGAAATCTATTTCGATGATGACCTGATAGACATCATAGACGGCCTCTCGGCCTACATCGACATCGACGTATCAGCCGGAGACAGCGTCGCTGTCTACACATTGATGTCCAAGCAGGCAGGGGGGGTGGACGCCTTGAAAAGCGCCTTGTCGACGAAAACCATCAAAGACCTGAGAGACTCCACGATTCTGGAATGGCGTGATTTTTTAGGAGACTCCGGAGTAAAACAGAATATCGATTCAAGCGACGATCCCCAGGCCGCCGGGAAACTGATAAGAAACCTTTTCCTCACTTCAGATGAGAGGGGAGGCATTTCAGCCTCGCCCACCCAGGCGCCAAAGTACTTCCCGGTCTGGCCTCGGGACG
>JBDRLK010000188.1:0-2374 GCA_043813155.1 Pseudomonadota bacterium
GCGCTTCTGAGCGTCACTCCAGGCGTGTCGAAGACCAACGTGTTGCCATCGAGGGAATAGGTGCCTGTTTCCAGCTGGATCGTGGTTCCGTCCGCGGCCGCAGCCACGATGCCGCTCAGCTCGGAGGCTCTGTCCGCCGTAACGGCAACAACGTCGCCCTCCGGCGGCGGCAGAGGCTCGCACGCGGCGGGCGGCGGAGGCGGAGCGTCGGGCTCATCGGCCGCGTCGCGATCCACCGGCGTGTCTTCGGGAGGATCTTCAGCCGGGTCCCCGGGAGGATCTTCGGTCGGATCGGGCAGGGTATCCGGCAGGGGGTCGGTGTGGGCGTCCGGCGCATCCGGCGCGTCGTCCGGCGAGTCAAGGGGAGCGTCCGGCGCGCCGTCATCGACAACGTCCGGAGTCCCGTCCGGGGCATCCTTTGCATCCCCCCCGTTGTCCGCACCTGAGTCATCGCACGCGGAGAAAAACAGGGCCGCCGCCGCCGCGATACCGAGAAAGACCGGAAGACTGATGATTCCTTTCATGCCGCACCTCGCTTTCATTCTCATTCAGATATTAAAAACGAGGTCTTTTCAGGATTGTGTCGATACTGTAAAGTTTTGTAAAACCGGCGGGGTTCTTTGAAACGTGAGTTGGAGATCGGAGAAAGGATTGAGTGAAAGTTTTTACTCGCCGAAGCCCTCCCACTTGTCCAGGCAGCCGTCGCAGGAGCGGTCGTAGGTCACAATGTGCGTGCACATTTCTTCGACGTCTGCCTCCTGCCACACACCGTCAACCTTGATGGTCCAGACCTCCCTGCAGTCGCACAGGGCGCACACGTAACGGGCAACGCCGATTTCCAGCAGCTCGTCGGACGGGTAGACGCCCGAAGGGAAGGGCCCGCCCTCGTCGCGCGGATACCAGGTGAAGTCGGAATACCCGCCGTCGCACCCGTACTCGCATCCGCACCCGGTGTACCTGTCCACGCAATCGGCTATCTGCGAGGCGGCATCAGGGTCGATGTCCGCAACCACGTCTACCGTTTCCTCCACGGTGTCCTGCGCAACGTCGGAAGTATCCTCCACTATGTCCGGGGCGTCGGTGTGCCCGTCTTGCCCTTCGTCCACGGCATCGGCGGTCGAGCCGTCGCCGGTCAAAGAGCTTCCGTCATCGCACCCGAAAAAAAGCGCGGCAGAAAGAAGGAAAATTGTAATCGAATTGGTCCTCATGGCGGCTCATCCTCGCAATTTCATCTGCTCTATTTCTTACTCTAAATAACTGAAAAATCAAACAGCGCATGCTGATGTTGCTGATTTTACCAATTCATGCGAATATAGAGGGAAAGGGATGGGATAATGTGATTAGCAAAAGACAGGTACAAGGATGAAATCTTTCAGTATTGCCATTCCGCTGATCTTTTTACCTGTCGCAGCTTTTTCGTGCGGGGAAAGACATATCATTTGGGTGGGTGCGGAGGATGGACTGGACGTCGATGAGGATCATGAGAGCATGGAGGAGCCTGATGCCGTCGAGGAGCCAATAGAGGCAGGTGACGCAGACGATACTTGTTCACCGGGAGGAGGACGGCGGCGTCGCGTCAAAGAGGGTCAACGGGAGTCTCATTCCCGCGGATTTCACGAGACCGCAGGGAAGCAGGTACCTGCTGGACGATGCTGACATCGCTCCCGGCCAGGATTATTTTTATACACTGGAAATTGTATTTTCCGACGGAAGCTCGGAGTTCCTGGGGCCCGTATCAGTGAAGGTCGAGGATGTGGAGGATAATATTGAAACTGATGGTGCGGGTCGCACGGCGGCTTGCGCCTTCATTGAATCCCCTCCCGATAGAACCGTTCTTGTTTTACTGCTTCTCCTCCTGCTGGCCATGCCGGCAATAAGAAAAGTATATCGCAGCCACTGACAGCCGATCGCAATCCCTGGAATAGCCTGGACCGAAGCGTGTTATGTTAGAGGTAATACCCGGTAATACACGGCCCGGGCCAATGCGGAAGGAGAGACCACGAAAACACCAATCATCAGTGTTTTAACCGCGGCCATGATGCTCGCGGCAGGCCTGCCCGCGCCGACCTCTTTCCCTGGGGCGGGGACGGCGAGGAAATCTTCAGGGGCAAGCTGGGCACGTTCGATGGAACCGACCTGTACTTTGAATCCAGGAGCAGGCCCTTTGATTCCGATTATACGGAGAAGTTGCTCCTCGTCCGCACGAGCATGGAACCGATCAATGCCAGGTTCTGCGTTCACAGGGTCAAGGACGGGTATGAAATTTCATGAAAAGGATCGCCGTCCCGTCCATTGAGCAGGTCCTGTACGCGTCGATCGACGCGCCGTTCATTGCCGGCGGCAAGGATCTTCTGAAAAAGAATAATCGCATCAC
>JBDRLK010000189.1:0-8282 GCA_043813155.1 Pseudomonadota bacterium
TTGCGGCCCGATGACTCCCTCCTTCCGGCTTCACAGCACTTGTTACCGCCTGCTGTGCGGAATTCAGTGGCAGGCTGGTGGCTAACCTTTGCCTGCGTTGGACTTTCACCAACAAGAAACAATGAATTTTCATGGCACACCGCGCCGAGGGCGCGCAGCTACATTACGGTTGTACACAGGCGCGCCGAGGGCGCGCAGCTACATTACGGTTGTACACAGGCGCGCCGGGGGCGCGCAGCTGCAATCTAGCGCGGCACGCAGGCGGCGGCGTTGCACATGAAGATTGAAGTATCGTCCAGGCCGTCGCCGTCCTCATCGAACAGGTCCAGCTTCCCGTCCATGTCCGGGTCCACGCAGCACAGGCCCGATGTCATGGGGTCGCCGGGAAGCGGGTCGGCGGCCGGGCACCACGCGTCCTCGCCGTGCTCCTCGCACACGTCCCGGCGAAGAAGGCACAGGCCCGCGCTCGTTCCGTCCCCGCCCGGCGGGTCGTAGCAGTACTCGCTGACGTTGCAGCACGCGGCGCCGCGCGCCGCGGCCGGCCCGCACTGGCGCTCGCTCGGGCAGACAACGCTGCTGCACTGCAGGTTGACGCCCGAGCCCGATTCGGGCCTTGCGTCGGGCGGAAAAATCACGCGATAATCATTGTCCCCGTCTCCATCAATGTCCTGGGACGGATCGTACCACCACCCGCTGCGCGTCGCGTCCCGGCTGTAAACCACGAAGGGGTCATCGCACTCCCTCCCGCAGTCCTCGATCACCGCGCCTGCCTGCTGAATCAGGCAGAGCGTATGCGCCTGGCCGGTCTCCTCGTCCATACTGACAACGGGGTTGCCGTTTTCATCCCTGTAGGTCGCCTTGGCGGGGTTTCCGAGGCTCTCGCATGGACGGTTGTCCGTCAGCGTTTCGATGATGTCGCAATTGGCAACACACCGGCAGCCCGTCGGGTCCTCGGGATCTTTTTCAACATGAAGGCGGCGGCGGAACTGTGTCTCCCCCAGGGCCTCCCTCAATTTATCCGAAAGGGCCTCGACCGCGGGCTCGAAGGTGTCCGTGCAGATGCTGTGGACAACGGCATTGTCCCCGAACTGCTGCGCGAGCTCCACGAACCGGTTCCCCGGAAAAGCCTCGCTGGTGCAGTTTCCTGAATCAGGCGGGTTGGACGGTGTGCAGTCTTCCGGGTACTTGCAGATATATTCGAGCATGGTTCCTTCGCCGTTAATAATTTCCGGCATAGTGCACCCTTCGAGCTCGTTTCCCCTGCCCTCGCATTCGCTTCCCGGCGGAACGCCCACGATGAAACCCACGATAATATGGTCGGGGTTGGCTCTCAGGCTTTTCAGGTCATTGTAATACCGATCGATACTGAAGAGCTTGTCCTTCTGGTAATTGCACTGGAGGTTGACACTGTAGGGCAGAGTCTCTACGTCAAAAATTGTATCGTCCTCGGCACTGCAGTCCTCCTCGTCGGTCACGAACAGGATCGTCAGGATAGTGCCTTCTCTCAGGAACCCCGCGTTGGCCCCTCCCGGCTGCCCGTGGACAAGCAGCGCCTTGCGGGCCGCCTCGAGCTGCTGCTCGAACCCGCAGCCCTGCGTGCCCAGCACAGCGATGCACCCGAAATCCCTTGCAAGGGCGTCCGCGGCCGGCAGGTCCGGCTCGGCATTCTCGTCGACTTTGTAGGACAGGAAGGTGGGATAGGCACTGCTGCAATCAGTGCCCCTTGGCAAGTGCTGAAGCACGCCATCGTCGCCGAACGTGGGCTCGTCGCAGGTCTGCACATCGTAGCCTCCCACACCCATGTCCGTGCTCACCACGCCTAGGTGAAGGTCCCTGACAGGAGCATGAATCCTTCGACCGGTTGCAGGATCCAGGGGAGGGTCGAGTATGCTCGAGATCAGGCTTGGAAAAGCGTCGCGCAGCATGGCCTGCTCGGCGGCCATGCTTCCTGAGTTGTCGACAACAACCAGGATGTCGACGCCATTGGTGTTAACCGGCGGAAGCTCATCCGTAACATAACTCTCCGTCCGGGGACTGACCCTGGTCAGCTCGCGGCCCATGCATGCGGATAGCAGGACGGATGCCGCAAGAACGATGCATACGGTTTTTTTGTTGAAGATGTTTTTCATGGCGCTCCTCCTTTAAGAAAGCACGGGAGGCTGAAGCCTCCCCTACCCGACGTGGATGGCATGCACGGGAGGCTGAAGCCTCCCCTACCCACCGGTTATAAGTGCAAGCGCCGTGCCGCCTCATGTGCCGTCTCTCAATGGAGCGATTTTTTCGACGAGAAAGCTCTCTTTTCCGATGGCCGACAGCCGATGGACGAAAACTGAAAGCTGTTTACAGGATTGACGAAACTGTAACCTGCGTATTCAGACCGGAGTCAGCGAGGAGGTGAAGTGGAGGTATGAATTACCTGGGTGCGCAGCCGCCGCCGGCGCAGAAGTGGGAGGAGTAGTCGGGAATATAAGCCGTGCCGCCGCTGTCGAGGATGACCTCTTCGTAGATCCAGTCCAGGTTCCCGTCCGTGTCGTGGTCGAGGCAGCACAGGCCGCCGATTATGGGGTCGCCGCCCACGGGGCCGGCGCCCGGGCACCACACGTCGTCGCCGTACTCATCGCACACGTCCTTGCGCAGCAGGCAGAGGCCCGCGCTCGTCTTGTCGCCGTTGGGATAATAGCAGTACTCGTTGACGTTGCAGCACTTTGCGCCCGGCGAGGCGGCGGGGCCGCACTGCCTGGCGTCTGAGCACACCACGGAGCTGCACTGGATGTTCACGCCCGAGCCCGACTCGGGCTGGACGTTCTCGAACTTGACCTGGGGGTCGTTGACGCCGTCGCCGTCGATGTCCTCCGAGGGGTCGTACCACCAACCTTCCCTGGACGGGTCTTTTGTCAGCGTGGCCAGCGCGTCGTCGCATGACATGGAGCAGTCGGAAAGAACGGCTCCCGCCTGCTGGATCCGGCAGAGCGTGTGCACCTGGCCGGTGTCCTCGTCCACGCTCACGGCGGGCATGCCGAACTCGTCGAGCAGGGTCGTCTTGGCCGGGTTGCCCAGGCTCTCGCAGGGGCGGTTGTCCGTGAGCTCCTCGATGATGTCGCACGTGGCAACGCAGCGGCAGCCCGAAGCATCCTCGGGGTCCTTCTCTATCTGGAGCTGGCGGCGGAACCTCTGGGCGTTGATGGCCTCCTTGAGCTTTTCCGTGAGGGCCGCAACGGCCGGCGCAAAGCTGTCCGTGCAGATGCTCTGGACGACCGCGTTGTCGCCGAACTGCTGGGCCAGCTGGACGTAGCGGATGGCCGGGAACGCCTCGGAGCTGCAGTTGCCCGAATCCGGCGGGTCGGGGGGCGTGCAGTCCGCGGGATACTTGCAGGCGTACTCGAGAAGCTCGCCGTCCGCGCGCACGATCTCCTGCATGGGCCCCACGGCAAGGCACCCGCCGAGGTCGTTGCCCCTGCCCTCGCACATGGCCTCGCCGGGCGGCACGCCCACGATGAAGCCGAGGACCAGGTTGGCCGGGTTCGAGCGCAGGCTGCTCAGGTCGTTGTAGTACCTGTCGATGCCGTACAGCTTGTCTTTCTTGTAATAGCACTGGAGGTTGATGCTGTAGGGCAGCGAGGCAATGTCGAAAAGCGACGCGTCCTGCGTGCTGCAGTCCTCCTCGTCCGTGACGAAGAGGATGGTGAGAATCGTGTCCGGCCGCAGGAAGCCCGCGTTGGCGCCGCCCGTCTGCGAGTGCACCATGAGCGCCTTCCACGCAGCCTCGAGCTGCTGCTCGAAACCGCAGCCGTTCGTGCCCAGGACCGCGATGCAGCCGAAATCCTGCGACATGGAGTTGACCATGTCGATGTTGGGCTCTTCCGTCTCTCCTATCTGGTAGGACAGGAACGTGGGATAGGACGGCGCGCAGCTCGCGCCCCGCGGCGTGTGCTGCAGGACGCCGTCATCCCCGACCATGGGCTCGTCGCAGGTCTGAACGTCGTACCCGCCGACGCCCATGTCCGTGCTCACGACGCCGATGTGAAGGTCCCTGACCGGCGCGTGCACCCTCTTGCCCGTGTCCGGGTCGATGGGCGGGTTGAGAATCGTCGTGATCAGGCTCGGGAAAGCGTCGCGAAGCATGCTCTGCTCGGCCGCCATGCTTCCCGAGTTGTCGACGATAACCAGGACATCGACGCCCACGAACTCCTGGACCTGCATTTCCTCGAGGACGTAACTCTCCGTCTTCGGGTCGATACGGACCAGCTCGCGTCCCATGCAGCCAAGCAGCACGCCCATGACCGCAAGGAGGCACAACAAGGACAGGGCCAATGATTTTCTTTGCATGATTTCCTCCGTGATTCGGTAGAAGGCGAGGCACGCCGAGGGCGCGCAGCTGCACTTCTACTGACAGTAAGTTATTATATTTACCACCATACTCCAACAATCGCCAGCATTTTTTCAAATTTATTATACGCAAGATCCATACCCGGATGCCCGGTTCCACTTCATTTTGTGGATTTGCCTGCCTTCGGCACACGCTCCGCCAACAGACCGGCTGGACCGGCACCTTGCGTCATGTATATAAAGTATAGGTCAGATATCCAGTATTTCCACTATTTTTTCGGCTTTTTCGAGAGCCTGGCTGCCGTAGACAACAATGGTGTAGCGGGCTTTCGGGCAGGGGGTCCATCCGGCGAGCCATTTTTTCCCGTCACCGCCATCAAGCTCCAGGCCGCAGATTCCCGGGGCCGGTTTCTCCTTGCCCAGGGATCGGCTGTAAATAAAGTTGACGATTCTGTCATCCGTGTTTTCATCGAAAAGATGCTTTTGCATTGATGCCAGGTCCGCCAGCATCCCGGACAACCTGACGGCGTTGATCTCGACCTCTCCATGCTGCTCCCCGCCGCTGCACAGGCAGGCGGCAGGGTGCCCGGGGTCTTTGGTCTCGAACTTGAATCCCCTGTCGCTCAAAAAGCCGCAGCCCTCCTCGAGCGCCTCCTCCAGCACGCGGGCTTCCTTTCCGCACGGGTCGAACTCACCCGGATCGCAGGCGCCGCAGCCCGCGCCCGGGCAGCCTTCACCCGCGCTGAATCTTTCGTCCCATGCGCTGCAGAAAAAACCCGAGAGCATGAGCCTGGCAAGCTCCGGCGCCGGGTGGAATGCCTCGATATCCCCCATGCCCGAATGCTGGATCCACGCGCCGTCGCTGATCCGGGTCATGAAGCTCGCATGGCCTTCCAGGACCTGCGGTTTCACAAAGCCCGGCGGCGGGACGTGTTTTCCCCTGCACGAGATCAATGCGGCAAGGGCCAGGACAAGAATCCAGGCGAATGCGGCGGCCGCGGCCGTTGAATTATATTTCAACGTACGTGACACCATCGCCTACCATCTGCTTGATAATAGAAAGGCGTTCTTCAAGAAGAAGCCTCTTCTTGTCTTTTTCCGGAAGCGCTTCAAGGACGGGCATGAGCGGAGTGATCGTGACGTCGTCGGGCGGCACTTTTCCCGTGGTGTACCTGTCGAGCCAGTTGTTTTCCGTCCACATCGGGACCGCCTCGACGGCCTCAAAGCTGATCCCTGCCTCGTCCTTTGCAACGGTCACTCTCAGGACGATCCCGTCGCGCGTGTAGGGGATGTTCTTGGCCTCGGTCAGGTTGGGCGGCTTCCATCCATAGCGGTATTTCAATCCCTGGTTGGATAGGATGTTCCCGAGCGAATAGGCGACGAGGCACGTGCGGCCCTCTTCGCCCGCCTCGCTCTCCCCGCCTTTTTCATCGTCCTCCCCGCCCGCCGTGACCATGGTGACCTCGTGAAGAATGTGCGGGCCGTGGCCGATGATGATATCGGCGCCCCCGGCGCAGAGCTTCTTCGTGATGTTCTTCTGCTTGGCGCCGACCTTCATGTCGAATTCCCCGCCCCAGTGCATGCTCACCACGATCAGGTCGACCTCGGGACGCACGGCCTGCAGGGCCTCGAGCGCGAGCTCCTCCCTGTACACGTTCACCCAGGGCTTGTGCTTTGTTTTTACGTCGTTGAAGTTCTTGTTCAGGACCACGGTCCAGCCCATGAAGGCGACCTTGACCCCGTTCGCCTCCCTGATCAGGGGCGTCTCGGAAACTTTCCTGCTCTCACCGGCTCCCAGGCAGTCCATTCCCGCGGCACGGACGGCTTCGACCGTCTCGGCCGCGCCGTCGCGCATCTGGTCATAGGCGTGGTTGTTGGCGGCGTTCATGATCGTGAACCCGGCCTTCTTCATGGCGCCGAGGGAGGCGGCGGGGCCGTTCAGGATGGGGGGGGTGCCCGACGATTTTTTCCTCTCCGTGGCAATGGGGGTTTCCAGGTTGGCGACGGCCAGGTCCGCTTTCTCGAGGACCGGCCCGAGCATCTTGAAAATGTGCCACCACCCTTCATTCCCGTCATCGCCCTCCCCGGTCGGCTCCGCGGCCTGGGCCAGCGCCGTTCCCTTGACCCGGCCGTGCATGATGATGTCGCCCGCCGCGGCCAGGACAAGCGATTTCTTTTCCGGCTTCTTTGCCTCGTCTTCGCCCGCCACCCCGGCCACACCCTCTTTCCCGTCTTCTTCCTTTGATGCCGCTCCCTCCCCGGCGGCAGGCTCCTCCCTGATGCCGTCGCCGGCCTTCGCGTCCTCCTGCGCGGCCACGTAGGAGGTGACGCGCTCTTCCACGGCCTGCTTGGACGAGCAGCGCCCCGAGCAGAAGGTAAGGAAAACAATGACCAGGGTCATGCCCCTGATGCCGGAGAAACAGAAACGACGGGGCATTGAGCTGCGATTGTCGGGATTTATGCTCATTGACGGCTTATCTTCATGGATTGCCACGGCTTTGGCGGGGCTGAAGCCCCTGCACTACTTCAGTCCTAATACTATGCCCAGGTTAATGTTGAATCCAACGCCCCAGTGTGGTACATAGGTTGCATAACCTGCGAACGTCGAAAAACCGATCTTGATGCCGAACTTGCTCGAAGTATTCCATATAAAGTCAACAACCGGTCCCGCGCCTATAAAAAATGCATTGAATGTTGCTCTTTTTGCTATATCAGCGTCAAATTTGACTATACCGCCGAAGAGCAGTTGGATGACCCGCGCCTTGTACTGCCACACCTCCCAGCCGAATGCACCCGTGATCGGAATCAGATGATATTGTACCGCTTTTGTTGCATCGATGATCTGGCCATACCCTGCCTTGAGCGACAGCGATGCCTTGCCCTGCTTGAACCGTATGTCGTACCCCGCTTCGATCGACCAGGCCGGCGACTTGTATTTCAGCTTTGCCTCGTTGCTCAGATGACCGCCCAGAACTATTCGCAGGCCGTGCATCCAGCTCGCGCGCATGGGAGGCATGTCCCCCTCGTCCTCGGGCATGACGAGCTTCTTGATCTTGCCGACCAGCTTTTTCGTGCCGCTCTCCTTCACTTCCTCGTCTTCCTCTTCGCTCGTATCCCCGGACTCCAGCTTCGCGATCTTCTTCTCTATCGCCGCCTTGTCCTCGGTGTCCGGGTTCTCCTCCAGGTACTTGCGGTAGTACTCGATCGCCGAGCCGGTCTGGTTCAGCTCCTCGTAGCAGACCGCGATGTTGAACAGAAGCTCCGGCTGCGGGGAAAGATCATAGGTGTCGTGGAACTTTATGACCGCTTTGGCATACATGCCCTCGTTGTAGTACTCGGTGGCTTCGAGGAACAGAAGCTTTGCCTTTTCAAGGTCTGCGTCTTTGCCGCAGAGCCCGCCGGCCGGATACAGGCAGACGAGCGCTGCAGTTGAAACGGCCGATAAAAATAGGAACTCTTTCTTCATGACTTACGCGGGGGGACACCGGCGTTCCCCCCCCCTGCCGGATGAGCTCGGCTGCTGCTTTATTCGGACTCTTTTTTGAGCACCTTGGGAGGCACCGTCAGCTTTTTCATCACGGGCTTCTCGATCTTGGTTTTGCCGTGCGTCGCTTTGTCGCCGTCCTCCTTCACTGCCTCGTCGATCTTTGCCGGCAGCTTCGCGGCGGGCTTTTTCTCCTGGAAAACGAGATCCCCGAAACTCTCGAGCTTGTGAAAATCATTGTTCCTGGGCGCGCTCCAGGCGTAGCCTTTTCTGCCCGCTTTCGCGGTATCGAGACGGAAGAAATTGACTTTCCACTTGTCACCGGCCTTCAGCTCCTTCACGCCCACGTCCTTGATAGGGATGGCCATCTCCGCGATCCATTTCTTGTCCACGTCCACGGCCTTGTTCATGGTGCCGTCCTCTGCAACCGCCGTCTTTAGCGTGCCGTTCCATTCTTTCTTGTTCTTCCTGT
>JBDRLK010000190.1:0-13145 GCA_043813155.1 Pseudomonadota bacterium
ATCAGTATTTAGATTGACCTTTGCCGAAGGACCCATCAGCGGCGTGTCCTTCCTGCTGCTTCAGAACAAGTATTACATCGGCAGGGGTGAGGACAATTCCATCTGTCTTCTCGACACCACGATCTCGAAAAGGCACAGCGAGCTGATCAGGGTGGGCCAGACCTATTACATTATCGACCTCAGCTCGAAGAACGGGACGTTTCTGAACGGAAGCCGCCTGCCGCCCAACCAGAAATTCGAGCTCCAGCACAACAGCAAGATCATGATCGGCAGCTATTCCATGCACCTCGCGCTGACCCAGACCAGTGTGCCGAGCCAGGAAATGGAGCCGGTCGCGTCCGGGTACACCGACGAGACAACTATATCCGCGCGCAGAAAAATCGAGGACATGGAAGACACGGGCATTCACTCGAAGGAAGAGATGACGACCGAATTGTCGAGAGGCAAGGTAAGAGACAGGAAGCAGTCCATCCCGTTTTACCTGGATTCCGACAGAAACCTTTCCGCCATCTACCAGATGCTCAATTCCGTGGGCACGATGTCGGACCGCAAGGAGATGGCCCAAAAGACCATGGACCTCATCATGAACGTCACGGGTGCGGAAAGGGGCGTTCTCTTTCTCGTGGACGAGTCGACGGGCGGAAAAATCAGCCCCTACGTGGTCAAGTCCAAGCAGCTGGAAAGGGGCGAGCCGCTGGCCAACATCAGCAAAACGGTCATCAGCAAGGTCATCAAGGAAGGCAATTCCCTGCTCAGCACCGAGGTCCCTGCCGACGAGAGGTTCGCGAGCGCCAAAAGCCTGATGGGCTCGAGCATCTATTCGATCATCTGCGCGCCGGTCAAGACCAAGGAGAAATTCCTCGGGCTGATCTACCTTGACACGAGCTTCGCCGACAGGTTCTTCAAGAAGGACGACGTCGAGCTCCTCACGGCCGTGGGAATACAGCTCGGCATCATCATGGAAAACGTGGGCCTCATGTCGGACTACAAGGACCTTTTCCTCGGCGTGATCAAGACCCTCGTTTACGTGATTGAAGCGAAGGACGAGTACACGTCGGGGCACACCGAGCGGGTGACGCGGATCAGCCTGACCGTGGCCTCGCAGCTGGGGATGGACCAGCGCGACAGGGAGACGCTGCACATCGCGGCCCTGCTGCATGACATCGGCAAGGTGGCCGTGCCCGAGGAAATCCTCAAGAAGCCCGGCAGGCTGACGGATGAAGAGTTCTGCATGATAAAGAAGCACCCGGTTGCGGGGACGGACTTCGTCAGCCACCTGAAGGGTTTCGACAGGATCATCGACGGCATCCGCCACCACCACGAGAGATTCGACGGCAAGGGCTACCCCGACGGCCTGGCCGGAAAAAATATACCGTACATCGCAAGGATCATCACTGTTGCCGACGCCTTTGACGCCATGACCTCCGACCGCGCCTACAGAAAAAGCCTTGGCGAAACCAAGGCCATGGAAGAGCTGGAGAAGAACAGCAATACGCAATTTGACTCTGAAATCATCGCGGCGTTCCAACAGGCCTTTGACAAGAGGCTCATCACGCCACGTATAAAGAGGGGAACAACGTACGGAGCCGAGAAGACTCCCCTTTCCACCATGAAGAACTGAAAAAACAAGCAACGCGGGCTGCAACGCAGGCCAAAGCCTGCGGCTACCGGGACAGGGGTGCGACACAGCGCGCGACTTTTCACCCCTTGATGCGCAGCTTCAGAGCGAGCAGGAGGGCCTCGAAAAAGATTTTCCTGTTCATCTTCGACTTGCCGGCCGTCCTGTCCTTGAAAAGGATGGGTACCTCCTTGATCCTGAACCCCGCCTTCCATGCCCTGTAATGGGTTTCCACCTGAAAAAAGAACCCGCGCGAGTAAAACCTGTCCCACTCGAGCGTTTCCAGCACCTTTCTCCTGATACCCTTGAAGCCGGCCGTCAGGTCCTTGACCGGAATGCCCAGGACCAGCCTGGAGTAAATGGACCCGCCGCCCGAGATGGCGTGGCGCACGGGCCCCCACCCTTCAACGCCTCCCCCCTTCACCCTCCTCGAGCCGATGACCAGATCGCTGCCCTTGACCAGCTCATCCCTGATCGTGGACAGGTATTTCGGGTCATGGGAGAAATCCGCGTCCATCTCGTAGACTCTCTCGTAACCGTGCTCGAGCGCCCAGCCGAAACCATCGATGTAGGCGCTGCCCAGGCCGAGCTTGCCGGGCCGAACCTTCAGGTGGATTCTACCGTCCCTTTTCGATCGTTCCTCCACGATCCGGGCGGTCCCGTCCGGAGACGAGTCATCGATAACAAGCATGTCGGCATCGGGAAACGCCTCGAGGGCTTTCTCCATGAACCTGTCGATGTTTTCCTTTTCGTTGTACGTCGGTGTGATTATCAGATCCTTGTTGCCTGATTCTGCCATGTGTTCCTCGGTCGGGGTCGGACCTTGAAGGTTGAATCCTACCCCCCTTTCCCATGAAAAGTTTTCACACTTTTCACCCCCTGAATTCACAATTCCCGGCCTGACCCCTTCCTCTTAGCCCATATATGTGCTATTAGCAACTTTTATGTCTGCAAAACCAGATAGGAGAGACAAAACCACGGCGGCGATTATCCTGGCGGCGGGCGAAGGCACGAGGATGAAATCCGGCTACCCCAAGGTGCTTCACGGCATTCTCGGGGTCCCCATGATCTTTCGCGTGGTGCAGTCGGTTCTCGCCCTCGGGAGCATACCCGTGACGCTGGTTACGGGCCACGGGAACCAGCTCGTATCGAAAGAAATCAACAAGAGGTTCCAGGGAAAGAATATTCGTTTCGCGCTGCAGAGCCAGAGGCTCGGCACGGGCCATGCGGTCCAGACCGCACTGAAGAGCGTCCCTCCCCATGCGCAGGAAATACTCGTGACCATGGGGGACATGCCCCTCATCTCGTCGCAGACCTATTCAAAGCTGATCGAAGCCACGAGAAAGAACAAGACGGCCATAACCGTGGCAACGGCGACCATGGAAAACCCCGCCGGCCTCGGCAGGATTATGAGGGCCTTCTCGGGCAAGTTGATCGGCATAAGGGAGGACCGGGACAGCACCGGCAAGGAAAGAGCGATCAGGGAAATCAATGCGGGCGTGTACTGCTTTTCCGGACCCTTCCTGCGATCGCACATCAACCGGCTCTCGAATAAAAACTCAAAGCGGGAATACTATCTCACGGACCTCATCGAGATCGCCGCTTCCAATCCTTCGGGCCCCGTCGAGAGCGTGAGCATTTCACCCGAAGAGGCAAGGGGTATCAACGACAGGAATGAAATCGCGGAAGCGGAAAACATCCTGCTCCGGAAGGTAAGAGCCAGGCTCATGCGGGAAGGTGTCTCCATCATCATGCCCGAGACGGTTTATATCGAGGAATCCGTGACCATAGCCCCGGACACCGTCGTGGAGCCCCGCGTCATCCTGAAAGGGAAAACGTCCATTGGCAGGGGGTGCAGGATCGGCGCCGGCTCCATCATCATTGACGCCACCATCGCAGGCAACATTGATATCGAACCTTACTGCGTTATTGAAAAATCAAATGTCACCAAGCCCGGAAGGATCTCGTCTTTTGAAAGAGCCTTCAACAATAAAATAATAAAGCCAGTAAAATAGCGGGTCGGACAGGCGGGGCGGGGAACCGGGCGCCCCTGTCACCTGACTTGCATTACATGTTTTCGATCGTCTTCTCGTCTTTCAGCCCGTCCATGCAGGACTTGAGCCGCTCCTCCATCTGCGGGCTGAGATCCAGGGCGGGCTTGCCCATGATACGGTGCCCCATCCTGCTGAGCCGAAGCGAGGGCCCGGGGCCGTTGGACCACCATATGATCATTCCCTCGCCCTTGATATTGTCTAAAGGAACCCCACCCCATGACCTCGAGTCGAAGCTGTTGTCCCTGTTGTCGCCGATGACGTACACGGTCCCTTCATCGACCATCTCCGGGCCCCACGATGAGGCGTGGGGACTGTTCATGACAAGGTAATAGACAGTGCCGAGCTTCTCGACAAAAAGAACGCCCTTGTTCTTTCTCCATGCCGAGGTTTCCTGGTCCCTGTCCTCGTATTCCACCCACCCGATTTCGCATCTGGGTATCCGGACCTGGTTCACGTGAAGAACCGAGTCCCTCAATTCGAGAATATCACCCGGCCTCCCGATCACACGCTTGATGAAATCCTTTTCCGGGTCATGAGGGGGCCTGAAAACCATGACGTCCCCCCTGCCGGGAACTTTCCCGAAAAACCGCTTCTTGGAAAAGAAGGGCATGGTCAGGCCGTAGGAAAACTTCGTTACGAAAATGTGATCCCCTATCTGGAGCGTGGGAATCATTGAAGCGCTTGGAATCTTGAACGGCTCGACCACGAACGATCTCAGCAGGATGGCAAGCACGATGGCCGTGCCGAAAATCTTGATCAGCTCCAGGGCGGAATTAGTGGACGGTATCGCTCCCTTGGGAAGCTTGGCCTCATGGACTCTTTCGACGGCGTCCCTTGTCTTCTTGAATTCATTCGCCCCAAGGGCTTTCTTCAGCTTGTCAAGCTCCCTCTTCACGATGTCCACCGCATCGTCCTGCGCGCCATCGTCCGGGCTTCCCGTATTCCTGCCCAGGAACCTCGTGAACTGCCTGACCAGAACATTGGCCTCCTTCCTGGTCTTCTGCTTTATGGCGATCTCCTCCAGGTCACTGTCATACCAGAAGGGAAGATGGTGCTTGAACGACAGGAGGCCGAAGGCGCTGACGGCCAGGATGAGAAGAAGCCTCCAGGGGGCGATCTCGATGAACACGTTGGAGCGCACGAGCATGACTTCCACGAACACGGCAATTACGGCCGGCAGCAGAAAGAACCAGAATAAAGACCAGAGCTTGGATTTTATGATTTTCCAGGCCATTTCATCACTAAAAGATTAAAAACAAAAAATATACTTTATAAGCTTGATTTTTTAACTGTGAAAACTAAATTATATAGCTAATAAAACCAGTATTTCAACATTTAATATAATACAGGAGGAATATCAACCATGAAAAAGAAAATCAGCATCATTGCTCTGCTCATCGTTTTGCCCGGCCTTCTGGGAGTATTGGTGTATTCCTGCGGGGGGGACAGCAAGGAAGCAGAGGAGCCGTATGCCAATATCAACGTTGAAGAGGAAGAGGTGGAATGGGAGAACGTCGAGCTGAGCGCAGCGGAAAAAGCCGAATTTGCCGAAGGGGCGGTAAAGGAGGAGCCCGTGGCATCAGGCGGAACCGGGGAAGAAAATGAAACGTCTCCGGCCTCCGAGCTCGGGACCGGCACGGGCCCGGGGACGATGAAGCTCGTTCTCAAGGTGCTTGGGGAGGAGGCCGCCGGCGAGGTCAGGGTGTTTAAGAACGACGCGGACCAGACCGTCGTCGAGAAGGGAGCCGGAAAATCAACCTATGTCTTTTCCCTGTCTCCGGGCAGTTACAACATCGACGCGGTTTACCGTGAAGCGATCAACGAGCCCAAGCTGTCGCTGACCAGCGTCCAGGTCCCGGCGGGAGGCAAGGTCGAAAGGACCTTCAATTTCCCCATGGCCCAGGTGAAATTCGTACCTGTCAAATCGGGAACCAACCAGGTGGTGAAAGGGTACAAGCTGAGGCTCAAGGCCAAGGGCGGCGAGGATTGGTACCAGCAGACGTTCACGCCGGGCAATGACTTCGTCAACATTTCACCCGGCAACTACGAGGGGGAGCTTTTCAAGGGATCGAAGAAGAAGGAGAAAATTATCCCCATCCCCGGCATCCAGGTGAACGAGGGCTCCAAGGCCACGAAGAGAATCGACGTCAACCTTTAACACGCCCGGCACGCCGCTTTTCAACGCAGCAGGAACAAAAAAAAGCCTGTCCGAAGCTGTTCGGACAGGCCGGTGCGAAAGAGGGGACTTGAACCCCTACGGGATTGCTCCCACAGGAACCTGAATCCTGCGCGTCTGCCAAGTTCCGCCACTTTCGCAAAAAACATTTTTCTTTATGTGGTTAATCCGGGGAAAAGTCAACATGCAATTGAAGGAAAGGGGCATGTCCCATTTTTACCCGCATTCGTCCTTGAACAGCGGATGAAGGTATGATGTAATGGCAGAGGTATATTAATGCGACAGCAGGAACGGTTCGCGCGCATGCAGGAAAACGGCAATAACGAATTTCTATGTACCTTCTGCGGGAAGCCCCACCCCATGGACGCAAACGCCTGTCCGGAGACGGGCAACCCCATTACGCCCCATCACAAGCTCGTGGGCGCCACGCTCGAGAACAAATATTATATTGAAGGGCTGCTTGGTGAAGGCGGCATGGGCGTTGTCTATGCAGCAGAGCACAAGCTGATCGGCAGAAAGCTGGCCCTGAAAATGCTGTTCCCGGAAATCGCGGGCGACAGGGACCTGGTCGAACGTCTGTATAACGAGGCAAAGATGGCGGCAAGCATCGGAAACGAGCACATTATCGAGATCACCGACATGGGCTCATACAAAGGCAAGCCATTCATCGTCATGGAACTGCTCCAGGGTGAAGATCTTTCCGACACCTTGAAGGGCGGCACCCTTCCCCTTGAGGATGCGATGGGCATCATCATCCAGATTCTCGACGCCCTTTATGCCGTTCATAAAAACGGCGTGATCCACCGCGACCTGAAGCCGGAAAACATATTTCTCATCGACAAACCGGGAAGAAAAAATTTCGTGAAAATTCTCGATTTCGGCATTTCGAAATTGAAGACCCCCGAGGCTCAGGACATGCATCTTACCAGGACCGGCACGCTGCTGGGAACCCCGTACTATATGGCTCCCGAGCAGGCCGAGGGGAGAAAGGAACTGGATCACAGGATCGACATTTATGCCACGGGCGTCATCCTGTACGAAATGCTCTCGGGTCATCTGCCGTACAATGCCGCTAATCACAACGCGCTGATCGTCGCGATCCTTACCGAGCAGCCTCCAAGGCCCACCCTTTACAATCCTGATATTCCCCCGGCAATTGATAATATCATCATGAAAGCGATGGCCAGGGATCCTGATCAGCGATACGCGAGCACCGTCGAATTCACGGAAGCGCTGATTCCCTATGCTCCCACGTGGGTGCTCCGGGCATCCAAGATACCGATCCTGAAATCCACCTCCAATTTCAAGCCGCCTGCCAACGTGGCGCCGCCGCTCGCCGTAGACGTCGACTCGGAAGCCGCAATGAGCAGGGACGCATCAAAAACCCACGACTGGATGATGTCAGACGAGGTTCCGGCAGGCGTGAAAAGCGGAAAAAAGGCATTTATCGCGGGCGGCCTGGTTATCCTGCTGCTGCTTGCCGCGGGCGCGATCGCTCTCACTTTCGGCCCGGGCCTGTGGGGTACGGGGGAGCAAGCCGCAAAAGGCGGCGAGACGTCCCTTGAAATCCAGCTGCCGGGGCAGGATGCGGCCCGTGTGCCGCAAGACACGGGGGACGGCAAAGATAAAACAGGGGGCAGCGCGGTCGCGGCCGCCCCGGCGAAAAACGTGAAGCTGACGCTTACCGGCGTTCCGGTCGGCGCCGTCATCAGGCTCGATGACAGTGTCTTGACCGGCACCACATCGATGATCGAAGGGTCGTCGGAAAAAAGAACCCTGAGCATCGAAGCCGATGGCTGCGAGCCTTTTACAGCCGAGCGAATCATTGATGCCGATACCGAAATCGACGTCGGCTTGAAAAAGATCGAAAAAGCATCAAAGGCCGAAAAGAAAAAAACAGGCGAAAACAAAGCACATGCCGCCGGGAAACAGCCGCCCGAGCCGCCGGAACCGGTGAAAAAGGTGCTGATCATCGCGCCTGAAGAGAAAAAGGATGACCCTGCGCCCGAGCCCGTGACACCACCTGAAAAGAAAGGGAAGGCGAAAGGGTTCTCAGGCAAGGTCGAAATAAACGAAACCGATTATCCCCAGTAGGATATTCCCTTGCAATTTCAACCTGCTTTGATATTATAGAAAATTCTTTGTATGTCCGGGCCGCGACCGGATGAAGACGCGGCTGTCGGCCGGGAGAAACCATGGCACAACACAACAGAGTGGTTTTCCTGATTCTGGCGCTCCTGCTCTCCACGACCATTCCCGGACCTCGTGCAGCCGGCGGCAGCGATGAGCTGTCGATCCCGACAATAAGGGTCACGCTCGCCAACGGCCTCAGGGTCGTCCTGAGCCCGAACAAGCACTCCCCGACCATCGGCCTTGCCGTTTTTTACAACGTCGGCAGCAAGGTGGAAAAAAAGGGACGGAGCGGTTTCGCCCATCTCTTCGAGCACATGATGTTCCAGGGCAGCGAAAACGTACCTAAAACAGGCCATTTCAGGATCATCACATCGCACGGTGGATCGTTCAACGGGACCACCGGCGTCGATTACACGAACTATTACGAGGAGCTTCCCTCGCAGATGCTTCCCGTGGCCCTGTGGCTGGAAGCGGACCGCATGCGGTCGCTGAAGGTAAACCAGGAAAACTTCGACAACCAGAGGTCCGTGGTCATAGAAGAGAAGCTGCGCAACTACGACAATCAGCCCTACGTCCCCAGCTACCTCGAGATCAACCGTCTTGCCTACGAGGGGTGGTGGCCCTACGAGCATTCGACCATCGGCGACATGAAAGATCTGAAAAGCGCGAAGCTCGAATGGATCCAGGAATTCTTCTACAGGTACTACAATCCCGCGAACGCCGTCCTTTCGATCGCCGGGAATTTCGATCCGGACCAGGCGAAAGATCTCGTCGAAATATACTTCGGCGACATCCCCTCGCCCCCCGAGACCCCCGCGTTCGATCCGCCCGCTTTCAAGGGGCAGAAAGAGGAAAAATACAAGGTGATGTACGACCCCCTCGCCCCGCTTCCCGCCTTTCACGTGACCTACCACATCCCCCCGATGAGGAGCCCGGATTATTACCCCCTGAAGCTCATTGCCATGGCTCTCGGCGAAGGCGAATCCGCAAGGCTGTACCAGAAGCTGGTAAAGGAAAAACAGCTCGTCCAGGAGATGTCCGTGGACGTTGACGGCAGGGACGGGCCCGACCTGTTTTCGGTTTTCATGATTCTGACGGGCAAGGAAAACCCGGGCGCGGTCAGGAAGGAGGTTATCGGCGAGATCGAGGACATCGCCGGGAACGGCCTCACGGACAAGGAGCTTACCAAGGTCAAGAACCGCATCAAGATGAAATACGTGCAGAATATAGACAACAATCTGCACCTGTCGCTCATGCTCGCCAAGTACGAGCTCCTGTGGCAGGATGCGGGACTGATCAATTCAGAGGCAGGCCGGTTCATGGCGGTAACGCAGGAAGACATCATGCAGGCAGCGGGAAAATACCTGGTCGGGAAAAACAGTACCACGCTGGACGTGCTGCCATCCAAGCAGGGGAGCGGGCTGGAATGAAGCTTAACCCAATGATTCTTCTGTTGATTCTCCCGCTTGCCCTCATCCTGTCGTGCGGCCCCGCCGTTGCGCCCTCCCCTCCTGAATACAAGGCGGACGACGAGTTCATCGACGCGAAGGTAAGTTACATCGAAACCTCGCAGGGCGTGAAACTCGGGCCCACGGCTGCCAAAAAAGTCCCTATGCCCGAAATCGAAAAGAAGTTCGATTACAAGTTCCCGGAGGTCAACAGGAAAGCCCTGCCGAACGGCTTCGGTGTTCATCACGTCTCGCTGACGCGGCTGCCCCTCGTGTCGGTCGAGATCGCTTTCCGGGCAGGCAGCGCCCACGACAAAGACGAGCTGGCGGGCCTTGCGGTTTTCGTCGGTGAAATGCTCAAAGGCGGCACGAAGAGCAGGACCTCGAAGGACATTGCGCAGGAGCTCGAGACGCTGGGAATAGACCTCGGAGTGTGGACGACGAGCGATGCGACGGTGCTCTCCTTCACGTGCCTGAAGGAGCATTTCCCGACGGCGGTGGAGCTGGCCGCGGACATGATCATGGGCTCGACCTTCCCGGATGAGGAAATCGAGATTTTCAGGAACAGGGAAATCGGCCGGCTGACGCTCGACCAGTCGGACCCCTACTGGCAGGCCGGCAGGGAGTTTGCCGCGCAGGTCTACGGCCCGCATCCCTATTCCAGGTACGACGCAACCGAAGAGTCGCTGAAAAAAATCACGAAAAAGGACATCCATAAGTTTCACAAGCTCGCCTACTGCGGGTCCAACGGGTTCGCCACGATCGTGGGGGACATCGATTTCAAGACCGCGGCCGCGACCATAGCCAAACACTTCAAGAAGATGCCGAAGGGAAAGGCGCTCAAGCTCAAGAAATCGGCTGTCCCGGAAAGAAGCGGGAAGGACATCGTCATCGTGGACAGGCCCGGGTCCGTGCAGACTGTTTTTAAAATCGGCGTGACGGCCATCGAAAGGAAAAATCCCGATTACACGCCTCTTACGGTTGCCAACCACATCCTTGGCGGGTCCGTCACGTCGAGGCTGTTCCTGCGAATCAGGGAAAAGGAGTCCCTGGCTTACTCGATCAGGAGCACGATAAGCCGGAGCGTCGCGACGGGCGCCTGGTACGTTGCGGGATCGACGACGACGGAAACCACGGACCGGCTGCTGAAGGGCACTTTCGAGGAAATCGAAAAAATAACGAAGGAGCAGGCCTCGCAAACGGAGATTGAAGAGGCGAAGCTCTATTTGACCGGCTCGTTCCCGTTGATGATCGAAACCACCGACCAGATCGCGGCCCGTGTCACGGACATGGTTGTTTTCGGGCTGCCCGACGACTACTGGGGAACTTACCTTGCGGACATCAATGACGTTTCGCCGGACGACGTTCAGTCCATGGCGGCGAAGTATTTCACTCCCCACAGGCTGCTCGTCGTGCTTGTCGGTGACGCGGAAAAAATCAAGGGGCTTATGAGCGACAATGACAACGTAACCGTAGTGAACAAGTAACAGGATATCATGCGGGCCCTGGTGGGCCGCGCCAGTAAGGAGCCGTGACAAAATAAGTCCGTCACACCGAGGGCGACGATGCGCGCCGCAGCAGGATCAGGTTTTCGGATAGGCTCCAAAAAAAAACAGGAGGACAAAATGACTGATTCAATCCGCAATCTCGAGCCGAGGGTGGTGTGGGAGCATTTCGACGAAATTCTCAAGATCCCGAGAGCTTCCGGGAAGGAGGAGAAAATCCGCAAGTGGCTTGCTGGTTGGGCGAAAGACAAGAATTTCTCCCATGTCGTCGATGCCGCAGGCAACCTGGTCATCTACATTCCCGCCACGGTCGGCTATGAAAACTCGTTGATCATCGTCCTGCAGGGGCACATGGACATGGTGTGCGAAAAAAACGAGGACACGAAGTTTGATTTCGATAAGGATGCCATAAAGGTTTTTGCCGAGGGCGAGTGGCTGAAAACAAGAGGCACGTCCATGGGAGCCGACAACGGCATAGGCATTGCCGCTGCGCTTGCCACGGCCGTGGACCAGGATGCGGTGCACGGACCCCTGGAGCTGCTTTTCACGGTTGATGAAGAAACCGGGCTGACCGGGGCGTTCAATCTCGACGCGAGCCTCATCAGGGGAAGAATACTGCTCAACCTGGACAGCGAGGATGAAGGCACATTCTACGTGGGATGCGCAGGCGGCGGCGACGGGGTCATCCATTTCCCGCTCACTCGGGGCAAGCCGGCCGGCGGCGGCAAGGGCCTGAAAGTCAAGCTGACGGGCATGAAGGGCGGCCACTCCGGCCTCAATATCAACGAGAACAGGGCGAACGCCGTCAAGGCGGCCGCCAGAATGCTGAGGCATGCCCGCGAGAACGGAATAAAGTTCAACCTGATCGCCATCGACGGGGGCGACGAGCACAATGCGATTCCGAGAGAATGCACGTTTGAAGTCGCCGTGAACAATAACCAGCTCGATGAATTCAGGACCCTGCTGGAGACCTGGAGGAGCGAGATATTTTTCTCGGAATTCAAAAAAACCGATCCCGGGATGAAAGTGCAGTTTACCCCGCTTAAGCGACTCCCGGCCAAGGTCCTCACGAACGGCTGCAGGGACAAGCTCATCGCGCTTCTCATGGGACTGCCTCACGGGGTCATTGCCATGAGCCGCGACATTGCCGGTCTCGTTGAGACCTCGAGCAACCTGGCGTCCGTTGCCTGCAGGAAAAAGGATGCCGTGATCGTCACGAGCAGCCGCAGCAGCGTGGCGTCGGCGCTCGATCATGTCAGGGACGGCATCGCCGAGATCGCGAAAATCGCGGGAGCAATAATCGATCAGAAACAGGGTTATCCCGGCTGGCAGCCCAACATGGATTCGAAAGTCCTGGCAAAGAGCAAGGAGGTTTACCTCCACACGTTCGGCAAGGAGCCCCAGGTTGCCGCGATCCACGCCGGTCTCGAATGCGGAATCCTCGGGGAGAAATGCGCCGGCATGGACATGATTTCCTTCGGCCCCACCCTGTCGAGCGTGCATTCTCCCGATGAAAAGATGCACATCGGCTCGGTGAAAAACTTCTACAACTTCCTGAAAATCTTCCTCAAAGCCCTGGCATGATGCAGGCCTTCGGCCTATATCAGCCATCAGCTGTCGGCTTTCAGCTTTCAGCTCACATCCACCTCCACCAGGATCGCGGGCATTCCGGCTTCCGGCTTCTTATTTGTTGATTTTTTATCAACTGTCGGTTAAAAAGAATACACACAATAAGCGGAGGGTATTCATGATGAAAAAAACTGTTTTATCATTGTTTATCGGTCTTTTCGCCGTGGTGCCGGCGTGCGCGGACGGAGGGGGCGAGGAGGATACGGGCACCGACTTTGACGTGGTCCAGGAAGACATGGCCATGGACCCTGACGCCGATGCCGACGGCCCGGTCGGCGATATGCCCGATGTCGCGCCCGACGCCGCGGACGTGGGGCCCGAAGCCGAGCTTCCCCCGGTTCACTGTTCGGGCAGCGACACGCTGAGGATCGAATTCAAGGACCTGGACGAAAACACGGTCGAAGGAATCCCCGTGGCGCTCAAGTGCGGTGACGACCAGTTCGAGGCGACCAGCAACGGCAGCGGGCAGGTTTCCTTCGACAACCTCGATCTTGCCGCCGTCCCCGTTGATTTCACCTACATTCACGACAACATGGCGCGCAGCGTTGTGGGGCTCGGCGGCGCGAGGACGGTCCCCGACCC
>JBDRLK010000191.1:0-9583 GCA_043813155.1 Pseudomonadota bacterium
TGTACAGGAGCCGGGGCCGCGGATCGCCGGGGGGAGGCAGATGGGGAACGCCCCCCTGCGTTTCAGGATGATGTCGTGCGCCACCACGAGCCCGAGAAACGCGGCAATGAACCCTGCTACGATCGCGAAATAGACCCATGACGGGTGAAAGGCCGCGATGCCCGTTACAACACCGGCTATGAAGACAATGAGGCGCAGCCTCGAAATCCAGTTGTCGAGACGATCGCAGCGCGCCGCCGCATCCCTGTGCCCGGCCAGGCGGCGCTCGTACTCAGCGCGCGGCGCGTCCCTGTCCAGCGAATCCGGCATGCGCCCTGTATAGCATAGTATTGAAAATTTATGTAGCTGCAACTTATGGCAAATAATGCGGCAACATTTTTTTTTCTCGTGGGTAGGGGCGGCTTCAGCCGAATCCCGGGAGCCTGAAGGCTCCCCTACCCCGAATGGTGGAGAGCGGGAGCCTGAAGGCTCCCCTACCCCGAATGGTGGAGAGCGGGAGCCTGAAGGCTCCCCTGCCCGGGATTTTTATGGGATAGTTTCTGCCGGTTAATAGGTGAAATCGATAGCAGTGCTGTCATGGAGCGCGGGGGACGGAGCTCCCCAGGTGCAGAAAATATCCGGGCTCATGCGCGTCCCGGGAAGGTTGGTCACCGTGAAATCGTAAAAACCTCCGCCCGTGTCGGACACGGCGCCGAGCTGAACGAATCCCTCGCCGGCGCAGTACCGAGCGCCCGTGAGAAGTATGTCATCGAGGATATACTGCCCGAACGCGTAAGTCCTGTTGGAATCCAGGTAAAACCTCAGCCAGAGGTTCGGGTTGCGCGCAACAGCGGGGTTGATATCGGACAGGTTCACGCAGGTGTTCCTGCACGTTCCATCCGGACCCAGGTTATCGTCGGGATACCAGGCCTCCTCCCAGATATCGCCCGTATCCACTGCGTTGAAATCCATCTCGATCCTGCTGCCTCCGTCAAAGTCGCCCAGAGAGAAGCAGAGAACGACCTCGCCGTCCGCCGACGCGGCGTCGACCATCCTCTGCAGGGTCCACGAATCGTCCGGCGCGTAGGCCGCAGGGCCGGACCCCTCGCCGCACGCCCAGGGGCCGGGGCATCTGACTTCATCCATGACCTCCCACCCGTTCCAGGCGTCCGGTATGGGGTCCGGGCATTCGTCGAAGTTTTCCTCGAAGAGCGTCAGGACCGTGGGCGCGCAGCCTCTCACCCAGCCTCGCAGGCTCACGTCATCGAGGTAATAGGTCGCCCTTTCACTGTCCATGCTGTCGTGAACAATGAATCTCACGGTCACTTCCGGGTTGTCGCCCGCCCACGCGGGAAGGTCAACGCAGTATGGATAGTACTCCCTGTTGACGTCCTCCTGGACCATGCCCGTGTGGCAGAAAACATTCTGCCAGGCGTGCGAGGAGTCGCGCACCTCGGTCATCACGAAATCGATGCCCTCTTCCCCGTTGTCCGACGCGAGGTCGAAGCAGAGCGTCAGGCTCTCGATCCCCGTCGTGTCAAAGGTTTTCACGAGCCGGGACTCCTCGATGTTGTGGCAGCGCCTCTGGCCGAGCTGCAGGGCCCAGGTTCCGTCCTCGCGCCTGCAGATGTTCTCAGGGTCGTCACAGCAGACAGCGGTGCAGGGGGACGGCGAAGGGGAGCAGTCGGAGACCGTTTCGCAGCATTCCGCCCCGGTCACGAGCTCCCACCCGTTGACCATGCAGTGATCCTCACTGTCCCCGAAATCCGTGTAATCGAGAAGCACGACACCGACTTCGGCCGAGCAGCCCAGGCACCCGGCCTGGCCTTCCAGGCCGCCCAGGTCGATGCGGCAGGCGGCCGTTGTTTCGCCGACCGCAGGCGGGTCGCATGTCAGCTGCATGGCTGCCGGCGGCGCTCCGCACCCCTGGGCCGTTTCGGGAAAGCAAAGAGGCCTGCACACTTCCTCTTCTCCCATGCCCACGCACGTGTCGTCATGCAGCGCGACGATGCACGAGCCGCTGCCGTCGCAGGCTTCCGTGGTGCATGTGTAAGCATCCGGGCACGGCGCGCCCTCGGCCCTGGGGCTCCAGGCCCGGTTGTCAATCACGCTTCGGCACTCCAGGCAGACGTTGTCCGGGTCCTGGTCAAAATCTTCGTAGCACGCCTCGTCGATCAGGCACCATCCTTCGCCGACCACGCTGGAGCAGACCTGCTCGTCTTCGACGCACACGTCCGCGGTGCACATCACGTCGTCATCGCACCTGTCCGCCGTGCCCTCGCAAACGCCGGCCTCGGTGCAAAGGTCCCCGGTCGTGCAGAACAGTCCGTCGTTGCAGCCGCCCTCCACGGCCTGGTGCTCGCAAAACCTGCCCGTGCCGCCGCTGCTGCAAAGATCGATGGTGCACTCGCTCGTGTCTTCGCACTCCTCGCTCCCATGGCACGAGTATTCGCAGTTGACGTCGCACCCGTCGCCGCTGACTCCATTGCCGTCATCGCACTCCTCCCCCTCGTCGAGCACGGCATCGCCGCAGGTGAGCGGAACGCACTGCTCGTCCATGCACTGGCCGTCCACGCCCATGCGCGTGATGCACGTGGCGCCGTCCGGAAGCGGGTCGCCGGCAGCGCACTCGCCGTCCAGGCACAGCTCCTGCCCGTTGCACGGCTCACCGTCGTCGCACTGCGCCCCGGACGTGCAGGGCCCTTCGAGCTCCGTCACCATGTCCATGTCCGCGCCGTCCATGTCCGCGTCCATGTCCGTGGTCGAATCCTCGACTGTCACCGGGTTTGAGCCGAACCACCCGCAGGAAACGGACAGGAAGGCCGGCAGCAGCACTGGGACACAACGATTCACAACTTATAGATTAGCACCTGGATTATACCCGGGTCAAGCTATTAAATGGGAGGCTGAAGCCTCCCCTACCCGGTGGGGGCAGGGGAGGCTTCAGTCGCCCATAAAGCAACTTAAATCCAATCACACCTGCGCGCGCATACCGCTTGCGATGCTGTCGCTGTTCGTGCTACAAGCAGGTGACATCCTCCCCGGCGGGTCCCAGCCATCGAACAACGTCATCCATGTTGTCGCCTACGAGCACGATGCTCCGCTCGGGCGGAGGGCGGCAATAGCGGTCGCCTCGTCGATGATCCCCTCGGTCCTGAGCCGGGCTATAATCTTCCGCCTCATCTCCACCCGTCCATCCGGCGAAAACCCCACGGCCCTTGCCTCGTATCCTCCCCCATCATCCTGGAGGGGCGGCACGCCGTCCGGGTCGCATACGTCGTCCACCCCGTCTCCATCCGTGTCGTCGCGGTTGTCCGAGGGTGTCAGAGGGCAGGGGTCGAATTGGTCTGTCACGCAGTAGTCCATGTCGAGAATGCCGTCGCCGTCCGAGTCCAGGCACGGATCCCCGCATGGAGAAAGCGGGTTGTATTCCTCCGGGCACAGATCACATGCATCCCCCGCGCCGTCTTCGTCGCTGTCCGCCTGATCCGGGTTGTAGAGGTATGGGCAGTTGTCACGGTTCAGGTTCAGGAAAGGCCAGAGGTCGTTGCCCGGCACGCCATCGCCGTCCGGGTCGTGGCAGCAGACCTCATCTCGCATGCACGTAGGGCCATTCGGTTCCTGGTCGCACAGGTCACAATCGTCGCCAAAGCCGTCCCCGTCCGCGTCCTGCTGCTCCGGGTTGAACAGGTACGTACAGTTGTCGTCCTCGTCCCACAAGCCGTCCTCGTCGGCGTCCGGGAAGCACCACGGCCCGTTGTCCTGGGTGGTGACGCAGGTCATCTGGTCCGGGCAGATCCCGGTGCCGCACTCGGGCGGGCCGGCGTCCGGCAGGCCCGTGTCCTGCAGTTCCCCATCCTGCGCACCTGCATCCGGTATCTCGTATTGATCCGAGCTGTCCGTCGACCGGTAGCACCCGGCCGCCAGGATGAGGGAGATCAGGAGCACGAGACCTGCCACCATCCCCGCCGGAGCGATCCCGCACCCGCTCAGGGTCAGAAGCCCGCAGGTAAAAACCAAGAGTGCCATTGTACGTAGTTTCATGATCGCATCTTCTTTCCCGACATTATACTCCCGGCTGGCCGGAATGCAAATTCGTCACAGGGATCGAGCTCGCGCTACACCCCGGGGGCTGCGGTCCCCGTGATCAGAGGGTCGGGATGATCGGGGCCATCCCCGCACGCCATCCCCGCGAGCCGGCAGCCTCCCAGGCATTGAGCGAAGAGGCTGCAAGCGCTGCACGGCGCTGGACGAGCCAGCCGTAAAGGCCCGAGCTCCCTCTCCCACATCCTCGCGGCAACAACCTCGAACGGCTCCCTCTTCAGATCCCCCGCGATCATCGTGCTGATCGAGCACGAGCGGATCGTGCCGTCCGGGCCAAGGGTCACGGTCGCCTTGGGTCCCACGAGGGAGCAGACGCCGGTCCGAAGCGGCGGTTTCGTCGGATCCCTCCACACGCACGAGGGAACGGTCACGGCGGCGCTCACCTTCAGCCCGAGCCCGAGGCACGCCCTTGCCGCCTCCTCGCCGGCCTGCCGCACCTGCCGTGCACCGGGCATGAGTTCGTGGCGGGCCTTCTTCGCCTCTCCCGCAGGGCAGAAACGCGCAAACGCCATAGCCTGCGCTCCCAGGGCAAAGCACAGCTCCGCCACCTTCCCGGCCTCCTTCCAGTTCCTCCGGGTCACCACCATGCTCACCGTCACATGCAGCCCGGCGGAAACCGCCTCTGCAATCGCCCTCGTGGTTTGCCCAAACGCCCCCTGTCCACGCAGCGCGTCATGCGGCTCCGGCGATCCCGCAAGAAGCGTCGGCTGAATCCGATAAACGCCTGCTTTCCTGAGCCTCCGCGCCAGGCCCGCATCGAGCATCCCTGCGTCCGTCAGCATCGAAGGCCTGGCTCCGCACCGACGCACCCCCCCGGCAATCTCCACGATGTCCTCCCTCAGAAGCGGCTCCCCGCCGCTGATCTGAACGTTTCTGCAGCCCGTCTCCTCCACGAGCATGCCGACAAGCCGGACGAGCTCCTTGGCCGGAAGCTCCTCTCCGCCTCCCTCCTCACCCGCCCTTGGGGCAAAGCAGAACGCGCAGCTCCGGACGCATCGGTGCGTGACCTCCACCGTGATGGCTCCAACAGGAATGCCGTTTATTCCGATTTGCTCAGCCATGAAACAACACCCTCGGTTCGTGCCGATCCGTATCAAGAGTTCCTTCCTCCTGCCTTGCTCAGCGCTTCCAGCGCCCGCAAACCTTCCTTTTCGGGACGGGAACCGGCTAAAGCTTTGGGGCGTTCCAGCTGCCGGTTGCCGTGATCTTCCACGACCCTCCACTTTTCGCACTCCAGTTTCCCGACCCTGTCGATCCGATGACGCCTCCGCTGACAGTTCCGGTAAAGGGAACCGTCCGGTTGTCCATATTGGGAGGTCCGGTGAACGTTCCCGAAACAGCCGTGCTGAATTTTCCATCATTGCCAACTTTACCACTGAAAGACCCGCTGATGGGATCTCCCTTGAATACCCCACTGATAGATCCGGAAATCTTGTTGTCCTTAAGGGTGAATTTTATCGATCCGGTTGCTTTTCCGGAAAACCTGCCCTTGTACGATCCTCCGTAGAGGGTATTGAAAAGCTTGGCAGCCAGTGCCGCTTCATACTTCTTTTTCTCCTCGGAAGCCCCATATCCATTCACTTTTTTTAAGAGATCCTTATAGCTGATGGTGCCGTTTTTGTAGTCCCGATAGGCTACATCCAGAGGATGTGTCGACGTGGCTCTTTCGCGGTACTGCTGGCGATAGTATTCCTCGTATTTCCTCTGCTCGGCAGGTGTGCGCCGGCCAACGAGGCCGGTTTTCCAATCATAATACTGATCGGGTTCCAAAACCCGGGTTCTCCCTTGCGAGATAAATGTTTCCTGGGGCAGATAGGGCACGCTGTATTTCTGACGGGCCTCTTCATCAAGGATGTCCTGAACGCGATTTTCAAGAAATTTTGATCCGTATTTTTTATGAAGCTCTTCTCCTGCAAGTGCGCCCATGACGGGACCCAAAAATGGAATGGGGGCGCCTATCATGGCTCCGGCGGCGGCTGCGCCATTTTTGAGAAGTTCATCCAGAAGGGAATAGGCCGCCCCGGTTTTGTCCCCTACCGAGAGATGTCCTGCAACACGGCTAACCCCGCCCGCTACATTTACCGCTTGAAAGAATTTTTTCAACTTCCTGAAAAAGACCGCATCGCCGGCCGCTTCCTTGGACAGCTCGCCGGCAGCTTTTTCAGCCTGGTCCTGGCCTGTGGCTCTATATATTTTCTTTAATTTTTCAAATTTTTCGGCGTTTATATCCAGTCTTTTGGCTCCTTCATGCATGCCGGTCTGTGTGGCTTCGTGGCCCAACACGGTTCCAGCGGCATCAATAAAATCTTCAGAAAGCCTGCCCAGGTCCCCCAAGCTTGAATTGGCGGGCGTCCTCGCCATCAGGTCCGGAGTTCCATTAGCAACATCCTGGGCCTCGGCACAGACCCCGGTAAACATTATGAGTGCAATGACGATGAAGCCATACATAAGTGATGAGAGACGTTTATTCATGAGTCCTCCCTTAAGAGCTTCAGGGATGCCTTGGAATAAAATGCATGAAAATCGAGCAAATCGATTCTCGCCAAGCCTGCCTTTTTACCCTTTTTTTCGAAGACAAGAGCCATGCAGAGGCTTGGGTTGGCGGCATTTGCCAGGAGGACCAGTGCGCGGTTTCCCTCCGAAAGAAAAGACGCCAGGCGAAATGCGCTCCATTCGGAATCATTCATCCGGCTTAAGATCTTTCTGGTTTCGGGCAGCGTCTCAGCAGCATCGAAGATTACGGGGACCATGTTCCCCTTGTGAATATCGGCAAAGGTCATGAGGATTTCGGCAGCAATCTCATCAGGCACTGGGTTTACCGTCGTCCCAAAGGGAAAAGCTGCAATCTCTTTCAGGTTTTGCAGCATGAGCAGGCCCGCTCCATATCGTCCGGCATCAACGATCGCGGGATCTTCCATGCCGGTGAAGCTTTTTCGCCACCGGCGAACGTCATCTATTTTAAACGCATCTTCAACGCTCAAGGCGCTCCTGGCGGCTGCAAGACCGATGGCGGCAGGGAGATACATGTCTGACCTCATCCAGATTTTTTCGGGGGTTTCGGGTTTCTTTCCGCGCTGCCGGAAAAGATCACCCATCATCAATTCGGCATCCACCATCTCGGGCTTTCCGGCCTTGGACGTCTTCCACAGCGTGATCAGATAGACGTCGCTCCAGGGATGATAGAACGCTACCGGCCTGCCATTGATCGTGTCCGGGCCAAACGTCATCAGCGACGTGTTGAAAAAATAGGACCAGCCTTGATCGGGTTCGATGGCAGGCCACATGGCTTCGTTAAATGTGTCGAATTTTTTCTTCACATCCGGTGAGGCGGATTTTGAAAGGGCATTGAGATAATCCTCGGCGGCGAGAAGGCGGAAGGCGCTGACCTTTGCTATGATCTGCGCAGAAGCTTTTGCCTCCTTTGACAATTTGCCCCTGCACCCTATCAGCATGGGTGCAATCAGGATCAGGCATGAAACGAATTGAAAGGATCCTGTTTTGGTATTTTTCATGATGTGCCTCGTTTAATGTTCTCCGATTATTATGATTTTACCGGCTTGTCTATGAAACTCGTCTTTGAATGCGTCCTGAAATATGAGATGGGCGATAGAGTTCATCGAGGATTTTATCCCATGCTTTTAAGCATGGACTGTCCTTCCGGGTCTGTCAAGGGCGCTTCGCGGGCGTGTTCCTGTACGCCTACGGGCCATCGGCGGCGAGTGGGCGCCGCAGGAGTCGAAATCGGTGAGAAGCTTCGTGGAGGCCTATCGGCCGGCCGGGTTCGGCGTGTTGACTGCAGGAAATTCCATAGCGCTCTTGCCCCATCCAATTAACCATGAACGCTCGTTGCGCACCTGTCAGCCATTGCCGCAGGTCAAATGAGGGCGGATCCCGCGAGTAGCCGCCCGGCCTGGATAATTTCCACCGCAATCCGGCTGGCGCCGCACCCCTGCCTCGTCACAATGCAGTCCGGATCTTTACTTGGAGGACAGCGTCAGCTTCACGACCTTCAAAGGCCCTTTACCGACCCGTTTTACGGCGAAAAGAACCGGGGGCTTGCTTCCCTTGATCGTGATCGGGGTGACACTGTCGTAAGGTCCGATCACGGTGCCGTTGACGGCCGCGTACTGCTTCCCTCCCCTCTCGAGGCCCAGAGACCACCACGCGTTCTTCGGCAGGTTGCGAAATCCGAAGCTGGCCTGGTAGCAGCTCAACACCCCCTGGCCCTGTCCATCCATGATGACCGAGTAATTCTGACACCCGGCATTGCCGCCCTGCATTACCGAAAAATGCTTTCCGTCACATTCGGGTGCGGCGGAGCAGTCTTTCCCGGGGGTTTCTTCAATGGCCGCCCAGGAAGAGCCGTCCTCGGAAAACCTCAGGTCATGAATCGATCCGTAGGGACCGAACTCTTTCCCATCGACGACAACGTAGCGCTGCGTTCCGCCGGGTGGGTTGTTCGCGGCGGTAAATGACCAGTGCGCGCCGGACGGGTCAAAGGTAACATGTCCGTCCTGGCCGTATGGGCCGTACTTCTTGCCGTCGACCACGGCGTACCAGTCCTCCGAGTAGTCTTTCAACCCCGGGGTCTGATCTGCGCCCCAGAATGCCCCGATCTTGCCGTCGGGCGATGTCGCGATCTGCTTGCAGCCGTGCTTGAACGTCCACTTCTTTCCGTTCACAATCAGGCTTTCCTGGGGGCCCAGCCAGCTCCTGAAGCTCCAGCCCCACGGCTGGACCTGGAACTCTTCCGGCTCTTTCAATCCTTTTTCGAAGGGTCCCCAGGTTCCGCTTCCGGTCACCACATCCCAGCCCTCCTTGCTTACCTTCATGGTTCCCCAGTTCAGGCCGTTGGAGACCATCGCCGGGACGGCGACCTTCATGAGCTCCTGCGGCTTGAACGGGATGGGCACTTTTTCTCCCCCCTTCATGACGAACCATTCGCCTCCGCTTTTCGCGACAAAGGCCCAGGGCACGGCGCCTTGATACAATGCCGGAGCCATGGCCTGATCGAAAGGCCCCCATTCCTTGCCGTTTATCACAACCACGTCCTTGCCTTCCCTGATCCCGAGAAATCCCCAGGAGGAGCCCTGGACCTTGAATGTCCCGTCCACCGCGTCGGGGAAGGGCCCCTTTTTCTTTCCCTTTTCGAACACGTACGTCTTCGAGTCCTTGGCATCTTCGGCCAGGAAGGTCTGCCATGTTTTACGGGTCGAGTTGGCCACGGGCCCAAGCTCGAGGCGGGAGAAAGGGCCAAGCTTCTTGCCCTGCATGACGACCCATCGCATCCCCTGCTTGTCCTCGAACGCAAACCCCCAGAGGTTATTGTGAAACGAGAAATCGCATTCCAGGCTAAGAAACGGTCCCCAGGTTTTCCCGTTTACGATGTATTCTTGGGCCGTGTCGTGAATTTGGCCAAGGACGGCCCATGTCTTTTGCTGCGGAAAGAAAAACACCTGGGGCCGATAGGCATAGGAGCCCCAGGTTTTTCCTTTGACAA
>JBDRLK010000192.1:0-2021 GCA_043813155.1 Pseudomonadota bacterium
CCGGGCCTTGAATCTTGAATTTCATCCATTATTTCTATGAAATTATTTCATAGCGCGAAGAATGAAAAGTTCGCTATGAAATAATTTCATAGAAAAACCCCGAAAAATTCAAGATTCAAGGCCCGGCCCCTTCTGAATGCACCCCTTGCGGCCGGTCGGCTTTACTTTTAAATGTGTTTATGTATATAAAAACAGAGAAGACATGGACTTTGTATTTAAAGCTATAACCTACGTCATTCCGCTCATCCTGTCCCTCACCGTGCACGAGTACGCGCACGCAAGGGTCGCCTACATGCTCGGGGACGACACGGCCGCGCGCATGGGACGGATGACTCTGAATCCCATACCCCACATCGACCTCGTCGGCACCATCATCCTTCCAATCATGGCGGCCTTCATGCCGTACGGCATACCCTTGATCGGCTGGGCCAAGCCGGTCCCTGTCATGCCGGTGCGCTACACCCGGAAACTTTCCATGCACGTGGGCGACATGATCGTTTCCGTTGCAGGACCTGTCAGCAACTTTCTTCTTGCCTCGGTTTGCGCCATTATCCTGAAAGTCGTTTTCTCCCCCGAATCGCTGATAGTCGCGCTATTCGGCGAACGGACCGGAAGCATCGGAAGCCTTATCCAGTATTTCCTGGCGGTGCTTATCGTGATGAACATGGGCCTGGGCGTGTTCAACCTGATTCCCATTCCGCCCCTCGACGGAAGCCACCTGCTTCCACGCTCTCTCGCGCCGGTGGTTGATAGAATCAGGCCCTTTTCCTACCTGATCCTCATTGGAGTCGTCTACTTCATGTTCCAATGGCTTTTATTGCCGATAAAATTCATCCTTGAACATGTTTTCGGGCTTCCATGGTGACCGACCGGCATCAGAACGGAAAGGTTCCGGCCTGTGTTATCAGCATCGACATTTTCGAGGGCCCCCTGGACCTGCTGCTCTATCTCATCCGCAAACATGAAATTGACATATTCGATATTCCCATGTCCTTCATCACGGACAGGTACCTGGAATTCCTGGCCGCCATGCAGGAGCTCCAGCTCGACATCGCGGTGGAATACCTGGAAGTAGCGGCGACCCTGGCCTATATAAAATCCAGGATGCTGCTCCCCGAAGCGCCGGAGGACGAAGAGACGGAGGAGGACGAACCCGATCCGCGGGAGGAGCTGGTCAGGAGGCTTCTGGAGTACAAGAAATACAAGGAAGCCGCCAGGACGCTCTCACAGAGGCTGATCCTTGGAAAGGACACCTTCACCGGCGGAGTTGAGTCGACGGATCAGCAGGACAGCAGGATTATAACGGACGTTTCGGTCTTTGACCTCATGGACATTGCCGCCGCGCTGATCGAGAAGGCGAGGGAAAAAGGGAAAGAGGGTCACGAGCTAATTGCCGACAGAATCACGGTGGCGGAAAGAATAACCCAGATAGCGGACATACTCAGCGTCAAGCAGATGGTTGCGTTTCAATCACTCTTTGACGAAGACTACACCGTCTTCGACGTTGTCATAACGTTCCTGGCCGTTCTCGAGATGGTCAAGCTGCACATGCTTTCAGTCGTCCAGTCCGACGTGCACGGCGAAATCGCCTTGACCCGCCCCGTGACGTACGAAAAGGACGAGGAGGAGGTGGTGGAGCCGCCCGCCGTCGACCAGGAGCAGGGGCATGAAGCGGCGGTCGAGAGCCGGGAGCCCGGGACGGAAGGGAAAATACCGGAAGCGGGAGAAGGAGAGGGGCCTGGACCGTCCGGGCCCGAGGCTGACGGCGAAACGCCCCCTGAAGAAGCAGAAGAAGAAAAAACCAAGGAAGCGGTCATGGCCGACGAGCTGAGCGATCTTCTCGGCGGATTTCTCAAGGATAAAGACGATGAATAGAAATCGTGTGCAGTGCGGGGCTTTAGCCCCGCCCCAGGTGTAGGAGAGCTGGGTAGTGCGGGGCTTAATGCCCCCCTGAAGCCGCCCTGAATGGCCGCACTACACAATCAAAAATCGGGAGAAACGGATGGTTGAAAACAAGCTTG
>JBDRLK010000193.1:0-8907 GCA_043813155.1 Pseudomonadota bacterium
ACGCCCTCGGCGTGCCTTATCCGCCCTGTTTACCGGCGCGCCGAGGGCGCGCAGCTACAGAACAATTGATACAACCATGTTTGGTCAGGGAAATCAAGATCGTCTAAAGCGTGCAGGTAAACAGGTCCGGGTTCTTGCGGATGAAGGTGACGCGCAGAGCTCCCAGGTCTTCTTTCAGCTCGAAAAACGCCTGGTTCACCTCGCCGAGCTTCGAGTGCTTGATGGATTCACTGAATGCCTCGATCGTACCCTTGTCCCTGAACCGCTGTATCTCGGCCGCTTCGCTTCTTTGCGTCGCGATCGCTTCATTAAAAACCTTTGCATGCTCCAGCGCCCCGATCATCTTGAGACACGCAAGGGCCATGCGCGCGAGCTGTTCTCCCTTGTTCCAGAACAGCTGGTTGAACCCGCCGTTGCGCACTTCCGCTTCCGCCTCCCACAGGATGAAGATGGCCTGCAGCCCCATGGGCATTATCTTGAATGTCTCGTATCCCTTCGTCCGGCCGCCCTCTGCTTTCTCGATCTTCTGAATGACGAAATCAATGATCGCTTCTTCCAGCTCCCCATCGGGAATGGACTCGAGAACACCTGCATTGAGTGCTCGCATGTCTGCGCTCCTATCTCATAAACCGGACTTTTTGTATGGATTTAATCACGTTTGGAATCGGAACTCAACAATCAACAATGCATTGGTTCCAGGTATGTTGATTTCCTGCATGAAATGTGATGGTATTGAAGAAACTGGAGGAATCGCGATGAAGAAAAACGTTTTACTCTATACCTGCATTGCCCTGCTGTGCGGGCTCGCCGCGCTGTCCTGCAACGGAGGAGGCGGGGGAGACGGGGACGGCGATGCGGACGCCGGGGACGCGGACGGCGAGGCCGACGGCCTCGAGACAGCCGAGGACGCGGATGACGCGGAGCAGGGGGATGGAGCCGGCGACGCGGATGACGACGGCGTCAGCCCGGACTGCGGCAACTCTGTCGTGGATGAGGGCGAGGAGTGCGACGACGGCCGCAACGGGAATCCCGACGACGGGTGCACGGACGAGTGCGCCTACTCCTGCCACGAAAACCCCGACTGCGAAGACGGCAACACGTGCAACGGCGACGACGTCTGCGACAGGGACGAGCACATATGCGTCAGGCTCTCGCCGCCCGAAGACGGGGCGGAATGCGGCGAGGACCCCCGCCGGGTCTGCCTGGACGGAGAATGCGTTGAGTCCGAATGCGGCGACGGCTTTGCCGACGAAGAGGAGGGAGAGCAGTGCGACGACGGCAATGACACGGCAGGCGACGGGTGCGAGGACGACTGCACCTGGTCATGCGACGGCGATGAAGATTGCGACGACGGGCACGTGTGCACGGACGATACCTGCGACACCGGGGGGTCGCATGCCTGCACCAGCCCGCCGAGCTCGCCCTCGACCCTGTGCAGGCCCGCGGACGGCAACTGCGACGCGGATGAGTACTGCGACGGCGAAAACCCGGACTGCCCGGAAGACGCGCCCAGCCCCGAGGGCGCGGCGTGCAATGACGGCGACCCGTGCACGTTCCCGGACGAGTGCAGCGCCGGGGGCGTCTGCGAAGCCGCGGCCGCCGGGCTCGACGGCGCCTATGCTGTTTCCGCGGGCATGAACCATACCTGCGTGCTGACCATCGAGGGCGGCGTGAAATGCTGGGGCCACAATGCCTGGGGCCAGCTCGGCAACGGCGGGACCGTGGACAGCCGCTATCCCGTAGACGTTGCCGGGCTCGGGTCCGGCGTGATGGCGCTGGACGCGGGCAGCAACTTCAACTGCGCGGTCACGACCGGGGGCGGCGTGAAATGCTGGGGATGGAACAGCCGCGGCCAGCTCGGCGACGGCACGACCGGCACGAGGCGCGAGCCCGTGGACGTGACCGGCCTGGACACGGGCGCGTGGGCCGTCAGCGCCGGGTACGAGCACGCCTGCGCGCTCATGGACGGCGGCGGCGTGAAGTGCTGGGGCGCGAACTCCAGGGGCCAGCTGGGCGACGGGACCACGACGGACCGGCGCGAGCCCGTGGACGTAACGGACCTTTCGGGGGGCGCGCTTTTCATCAGCGCGGGCGGCTATCACACCTGCGTGGTCCTGGAGACCGGCGGTGTGAAATGCTGGGGCGGCAACGACCGCGGCCAGCTCGGCAACGGGACCACGACGCGAAGCCTGGTTCCCGTCGACGTGTCGGGAATGGATGCCGGCGGGGTTCTCGTGACCGCGGGCTACGAGCACACCTGCGCCCTCATGAGCTCGGGGGACGTGAAATGCTGGGGCGAGAATCTCTTCGGCCGTCTCGGGGACGGGACAACGACCGACCGGCACGAGCCTGTCGGCGTGATCGGCCTGGCGCCCGGGGCCATCGACGTTTCCGCGGGCGACGAGCACACCTGCGCCCTGGTCCGCACGGGCGGCGTGAAGTGCTGGGGTCACAACGACTGGGGCCAGCTCGGCGACGGGTCCGCGGACGACAGGCACGCGGCCTTCGACGTTTCCGGCCTGACTTCCGGCGCCGCGGGCGTCTCCTGCGGCGGCGAGCACTGCTGCGCCGTGATCGACCCTCGCGGCGTCATGTGCTGGGGCCACAACAACCGCGGCCAGCTCGGCGACGGCTCCATCACGAACAGCTCCGTGCCCGTGGCCGTGGTGTGCGAGGAAGAGTAGCAGGCCATATAGATAGCCCTGCAGCGCAGGTTGTCGCCCTCGCTGTGTTCGGGCGACCCGCTTACCAGGGTGTTGCGGCTTAAGCCTGCGGCTACCCCATGTGTGTTCAAGAGATGGTTATTCCCCGGCCCATTCGAAGCGGATGGCGTCGGCCGCCACCCTGCCGCCCTGGGCTTCGAGCGCCGAGATGACCACCTGCGCGGGCTGGTCCGGCGTGAAGCGATACTCGCCCAGGAGGTTCCAGCGATCCGCGCCGGATCGCTGGTCCACGAGGATGGTTTCCTGGCCGTCAGCGTGATGCACGGTATGCGGTATGTCGTAGCCGTCCAGGCCTGGATGGTACTCGTACACGCGGTAGTTTCCCTCGTTGACGAGCGTCACCTCTAACGTCGCGGTTGCGCCGGCCCCGGCCCCGGCGCGGGCGTGGCCCTTGTAGGGGTGGGTAGTGTCGTTGCAGTAGCTGCCCCCGCCTGTCTTGAACCCGTCCCTGTAGTCGCAGGATTGCTCAAACCCGCTGAGCGCGGCCACCACCGCGCCCGGTGACGTGACGAACTCTTCCGTGTCAATGATGACCGCGGCCATGACGACCTGGCCGGGACTGCGAACGAGGAGAATCCCGTCGCCCTTGCGCCTGTCCCCGTCCAGGTGCCTGCTGGGGAGCGTGACCTCGCTCAGCAGGCTGCCGTCGTTGAACTCAGGGTTCTGCTGGCCGCTGAAACGGTAGTAATGCCCGTCCGTTCCCGCGATCGTGTCCCAGTTGAGATCGAGCGACTCCGCGGCAGCCTGCAGCTCGGCCTCGGTGACCGTGTGCTCCGAGTTGCTCACATTGAGGATCATGGCCCCGCCTTCGAAGAACCTGCAGTACACCTCGTCCTTGATGGTCGCGTAGGGTCCGAGCGGCTCGCCCAGCGGAACATCGTACTCGTCGTAGTAGCGATTGAAGTAATGCTCGTTGATCCCGTCCGCAAATTCGTCGCTGATTCCGTCCTTGTACGAGTAATACCCGTCAAAGAGCAGCGTGGCGGCAAGCCCGAAGCGCATGTTGCGGAAATTGTTCCTGGATTTCCGCCCGGGATCGGGGTCGGCATGATAGCTGTTGTCGATAACGCACATGTTGGGATCGAGCCCGCCCGCCGCATAGGCGGCGCTTGCTTCCATGAATATGGACCACGACGAGTAGACCATGAAGAACTCGGCGAAGCTGCCGTTGACATATGCAGGGCCTTCGCCCCACACATCCGTCATTTTTCCGGCGTTCAGAACGATGATCTTGTCCGGCATGGCCGCGCGCAGCTCCTGCATGAACGCGAGCCGCCCGTCCTTCCAGTACTGGTGGTCGTCGCCGTCGCTGTCGCCGTCCTGGTCAATGTCGATGGGCGGGGTAAACCACTCCAAATTAGTCCAGAACCCGCCCGAGGTCCAGCCGTCGCGTTCCTCGCCCGTGAGCGCGACAATATTTTCGACTGTCGCCTCTCTGTAGGTCTTGCCCCCGTGGAGCCCGCAGTACTCTGTCGTATCGCCCAGGCAGCACGAGCCGTAGAGCGGCACGTTGGTTCCGTCCGTTGTCTTTACGCTCCACTCTGCGGGGCAGGGATCTTCGCCGGCGCAGTCCCAACAGGCATTGGTGTCGCACAAGGTCGAGACGATCAGGTCGGGGTTGAGCTCCTTTGCCGCAAGGGCGTTCGAGTCGTTCGTCACGGCAAAGTCGAACTCCGCGTACCAGGCAGGCGACGCGCCCCCCCAGATCGTGATGTTGGTTTTCGGAAATCCCGACACGGGGGGCGGCGGCGGCTCTTCCTCTTCCACCACGTCCCCGATTTCCTCGGCCGGCACGTCGTCCTGCGCCATGTCGTCCGCTGTCATGTCCCTGTCTTCCGCCATGTCCGCCGCATCCGCGCCGTCCACCTCCACACCATTGCCGTCGCCGCAGCCGCCGGACGCTGCCAGGCTCCAGGCCAGTAGTAAAACGACACTGATTATTTTAAATTGCATGATGCATTCATCCTATCATACGACGATAAATGATATAAAGGAAATCTATGTCTTCTTGTGCCGGTAGCACTCGATGATGACGCCGTGGTCGGTCTGCATGGCGGCCTGGACGACCTGGACCCCGGCGCCGGGCGCCGGCGTGAACAGCGCGGTGTCGGGCGAAAGGACCCGGAGCTCGCCGTGGCTGGCTTCCCACTTTACTTTCCTGACATTTCCCGAAAGCCCCTGCAGGGAAATCCGCACGCCGCCGTCTTTCATGGCCGCGCCGGCCATTGTCACGCCCGCCTTGCCCGGGACCCCGGCCATGGGCCATGGCAGGCAGTCCACGACCGAGGGGCACTCGTCAATAGTGTCGGTGACCTTGAACTGTCCCATCTCGTCCGTGCAGATGTAAACAACCTTCTGGACTGTTTCCTGGTACTCGTCGGCATAGTCGTAGCAGAGAAGGTGCCACGTGAGCTCGATGGGCACCCCCTCCCAGAGCTCTGACTCGTAGTCGAACCTGAACCTGGCTGTGCGGTAATCCACCTGCTCCACGGCGCTGATCTCACCCGCGCCGCCGGTCCGGACGGCGTCCAGGCACACTTCCCTCGGCTCGCAGGTGAGCCACTCCCATGTATCGATCACCACGCTGACCACGATGTAATGGGCGCCGCCTTCCTCTTTCGTGGCGGTTATCTGCATGGTCGGCAATGTGTCGCACTGCGGGCCCGGAAGGGGATCGACCACGATCCACTCGTCTTCCTCGATGTCCTCTTCAACCGGGTCCTCCGCCACGTCGGGCACGTCATTCCCGGCTTCCTCTTCATGAGCCGTGTCGGACGAGTCCGTGACCGTCGTGTCGTCGCCTCCCACGTCGGATGTTCCTCCCGAAGACGTATAGCATCCGGGAGACGCGGCGAGCGCGCCTGCAATCAGGAGAAGCTGAAGCCTCCTGCCGAAATGAAAATAGGTCATGCCTTCCTCTCCTTTTGATCCTGAAATCTTATTATAGATGTGATCCAGCCGATTGCAACTGGAATTTTCAAGGCGGGGAGACTGAAGAGCCTGTCCCGGGAAGGAGAGCCGGCGGCTATTCGCTTGCATTTTTTTCAGTGAGTGCAATAATCCGGAATTGAAAGCCACGGGGAGAGTCATGATAATCCTTGGAATCAACGCCGCGTACCATGAAAGCGCGGCATGCCTTGTGCGCGACGGGCAGGTCGTTGCCGCGGTCGAGGAGGAGCGCTTCAGCCGGATCAAGCACGCTAAACAGGCCGGGATCGACAACGCGGACGTCCTGCCCGAGCAGGCCATTGATTACTGCCTCGGGTCGGCCGGCATCCGCTGGAACGGGATCGACCACATCGCCTGGTCGCTCGACCCCGACGAAAGGCTGCGGCGCAACGTGAAGCTCGCCGACGCGGGCCGCATGCAGCCCGGCGGCTGGGGCACGCGGGAAGGCGAGGAGGTTTTCCACGCCTCGAACCTCAGGGCAAGGGAAAAGCTCATGGCGCGCGCACCCGGGGCGCGGTTTCATTTCATCCCGCACCACCTGTGCCACGCGTCGTCGGCTTTCCACGTTTCCCCCTACGACGAGGCCTGCGTTATTTCCGTTGACGGAATCGGCGAAAGCGCCTCCACCTGGCTGGGCTACGGCAGGGGCGCGCGGCTCGAATGCCTCAATGAAATCGACTACCCGAGCTCTATCGGGTTTCTGTGGGAGAAGTTTTCCGAGTTCCTGGGCTTCGACGTGTACTCCGGGCCGGGCAAGGTCATGGGCTACTCGGCCATTACCGACCCCATCGGCTTTGACGGCGCGGACTACCTGGCGAGAATGGGCGAAACCGTGGAGCTGCTGCCCATGGGCTTCAGCCTGGACAACGACGTGTTCCGTTTCCGAACGCAGGATTTTTCAGGCATGGAGCGTCTCTTCGGGCCGAGGAGGCCTAAAATAGTTTACCGCTACGAGGAGGCTTCCATTGCTTCCGCGCTCCAGGCCATGACCGAGAAGATCATGGTGCACCTTGCGCGCGAGCTTCACGCCGCGGTCGCGAAAAAAGCCGGCCGCAGCGTGGACAACCTGTGCATTGCCGGAGGCGTGGCGCTCAACTGCCTGGCCAACGCGGCCGTTCTGGAGGAGACGGATTTTACGGGCCTGTTCATCCAGCCGGCGGCGAACGACGCGGGCACGGCCATGGGGGCCGCCATGTGGGTGTGGCACGACATCCTGGGCAACGACGCGCGCTCCTTTGTCATGCAGGACGCGTTCACGGGCCCGGGCTACGGGGTCGACGAGATCGAAACGCTGCTCAAGGAAGAAAGCATGTCCTTCGAGCGCTGCGACGACATCGAGAGCAGGGTCGCCCGCCTCATCTACGACGGGAACATCGTGGCGCGCTTCAGCGGCAGGCTGGAGCTGGGCCCGAGGGCCCTGGGAAACCGGTCCATCCTGTGCGACCCGACGCGCTTCGACATGCGTGAGATCATCAACACCAAGGTCAAGTTCCGCGAGAGCTTCCGGCCCTTCGCGCCCTCGGTGATCGAGGAATCCATGGACAGCCATTTTATCTGCGGGCCGCGCGTGCCGGCGGACGATTTCATGCTGCTCGTGTACAAGACCGCAGAGCGCGAGCACATGCGCATCCCGGCCGTGGTGCAGGAGGACGAGCACCATCACGTGAGCACTTCGCGCGTCCAGACGGTGAGCCGCGAAAGGAATCCCGCCTATCACCGCCTCATCGAGGAGTTCAAAAGCCTGTCGGGAGTGGGTGTGGTCCTGAACACGTCCTTCAACATGTCGGAGCCGATTGTCTGCACGCCGCGCCACGCGCTCGCCACGTTCGGCAGGACGCACATCGACTTTCTCGCTCTCGGGCCGCTGCTCGTAAAGCGCCCCTGAGCCGAAGGAGGAAACGAGAGGCATGAGCAACCAGGACGACACACCTGACATCAACCCGAACCGGCCCTTGTCCATTCACATCGAGCCGTTCGCGGTCGGCGGCAAGCCCTCGGCCAGGATGGCCGTGGTGCTTGCGGCGCCCGGGTGCGTGTACGCCCGGCGCACGGGAGGGTGCAGGTTCTGCGGCTTTCAGAAGCTGTCCACGCGGGGCAGGGCCGTGTCACCCGTTGAATTCGAGCGCCAGGCCGACGTCATCATCAGCGCACTGCGCCGCTCGAAGCTGCGCGTGGAACAGGTCGATCTTTACAACTCAGGATCGTTTCTTGCCGACGAGGAGATACCTTCCAGGTCGAGAATGATGTTTATCGGGCGTCTCTCGCAGCTTCCCGGCATCAGGAAGATCCTCATCGAAGCTCGCCCCGAGCACGTGACCGATGAAAAGCTGCGGCCGCTCGTGCAGCTTGCCGGAGGCCATCTCGTCGATGTCGGCATGGGCCTGGAAAGCGCCAGCGACGCCGTGCGCAATGAGCTCATGGGCAAGGGGTTTATGAGGGAAGACTTCGAGCGGGCGGCAGGCTGCGTCGCGGCCTGCGGCGCGTCGCTGCTCGCCTACGTGCTGGCGGGCGCTCCCGGGCTTTCGCCATGTGAAACATTCGAGGACTGCGTCGAGACCGCGCGCTTTCTCAAGGAGCTTGCGTTGGACCTGAAGGAAAAATGGGGATACACCCAGTTCGGCGTCAGGATGGCCCTGCAGCCCGCTTTTGTGGCGGCCGGAAGCGCGCTGGAGCGCGAGCACAAGTCAGGAAACTACCGTCTCATAAGCCTCTGGACCGTGGTGGACATCGTGCTCAAAACCGCGCCGCTCGTCCCCACGCACGTGGCCCTGTGGGACGAAGGCCTGTCCGGTGGGCGCGTGCCTGAAGGCTGCGAGGCCTGCAGCGACGCGATTCGCTCGGCCATCAGGGAGTTCAACACCACGGGCAGCACGTCGGTTCTGAAGAAACTGAGCTGCTCCTGCCGCCCGAATCGTCACAAGCCTGAGTGAGTCCACCGTTGATTTCCGGCGGGCCAAGGGCCCGCAGCGCCAATCGATTTAAATCGCTTGACTTTTCATCTTAATGCGTTATTAAAGGCACACATATTGTCCTACTTCGTCCTACTTTTACTGAAGGAGTGATACCACGCCTTCCGGGACGTGGGCACGCTGGCGTCATGGTCCCTCCATTTCGTGTGCCCGTAGCTGCGGACCCGCGCCGCTTCCATGCACTCGTTCACAAACAAACGGGAGGCTAAAGCCTCCCCTACCCATCGTGTGGAGGCCAACGGGAGGCTAAAGCCTCCCCTACCCAT
>JBDRLK010000194.1:0-8944 GCA_043813155.1 Pseudomonadota bacterium
AATGGATGAAATTCAAGATTCAAGGCCCGGCCCCCATACTCCCCCCGGAAACGTGCATGCACCCGACCCGCAGCTTGCTTTTTCGCGCCCGTCATTTTTTCAACCATGACGGGCCTGCCCAAAAGGGATTGAATTTCAAAAAGGTATATATTACTATCCTTCATAAAACAAGGGGACCCCCATGCCGCTCAAATACATTATCCTGATTGTTATCGCCGCAGGCCTTGCCATGTGGCTTTTTTTCCGGACGCGGAAAAAAAAGCCGGCGGCCTCGCGCGCCGCTGCGCTCTCGGCCCGCCCGCGCATGACGGGCGCGGCAAAAATCCTTTCCATCGACAGGACCGGGCTGTCCGTCAATGACCAGCCCGAGGTCAGCTTCAGCCTTGAGGTGGACATCGGCGGCGGGCGGTCGCTTCACATCGAAACGAAGCGCATCGTGGACGTGCTGCAGGTCCCGCGCATCCAGCCGGGCAGGCTGATCGCCATCAGCTACGACCCGGACGACCCGACCGATTGCGAGCTGAAGCTCGACATGCCCGAGGAGCAGGTCAAGCTGCTCGCGCCGGGCGGGGGCGGCTCGCCCGGCAGGCAGCCTTCCGAGACTGTTTCCGGCACGGGCGCTCCCTTCGATTGCCCGCTGTGGCTGTTCGGCATGCGCGAGGCGGAAAAATGGCTGCTGCCGCCGCGCAACGAGGAAGGGGAGCGCCTGCTCGTGATCGATTTTTCCGACCCCTTTGGCGAGGATGCCAATGACGAGCGCGAGTGGATCGTGGACTCGGCGGCGTTCCTGATCGCCGAGACGTTCTGGGCGAGGACGGACATGCAGGCGAGCGCTGCCGTCATGGTCAACGTGGAGATAAAGAAGCTGATCCATCCAACGGGGCAGATGCACACGTACGAGGAGTTCGAGCCGTTCCTGGGATCGCTGGATTACAGGCCCATCGTCGCCTGGGGCGCGGCGGGCCGGGATTTTGACGCCGACGGCATGACGGCCAAGATCCACATGCCCAAAGACGACTCGGAGCGGACCATAACGGCGCCGCTCAAGGAGCTGAGCGAGATGCTGCGCAGCTGGCTCGTGGGCAGGGGCGTCTGCAGTTCGGTGGACAGGCCTTCGTGGTACGCGCACCCGGACGAAACCCTGCTGCCGCTCTATGCTGTCCTGCTGCACAACCTGCAGCTGCAGATCCTGGCCGACAAGAAGAACAAGGCATTGGCTCCGCTCAGCCCGGACATGCACCATGACTTCGTTGATTTTGCGCTGGGCCTGGAGAAGGACCGCGCCGCATCCTGCGGCCAGCTGAAAATCATCGCCCTCACCACGGCCCTTTACGCCCGGCGGGCCGGCAGCCTGATGGAGGATGACAGGGACAGGGCCCTCGCCGTGCTGGACGGCGTCAAGGACCCGGCCCATCCGCTCTACAGGCTCTCGCCCCACCTCTATCGCAGGCTGGACAGGGAGAAGGACGCGAAAAAGCGCTGTCAAAGCCTTCTCGAAAAGGCCGATGGCCTCTACCTGGAGTGGCTGACGAGCCTGGAGCTGGAATAATATCTACCGGACACAGGCTAAAATTATAACCTGGCGTGCGGGAGGCTGAAGCCTCCCCTGCCCAGGGGGGGTAGGGGCGACTTCAGTCGCCCATTATAACACCGCATATAATCGAATCACTCCACGTGGATCTGCTTGAGTATCACTTGATGCTGTGCTATAAGACGTTGGTTATTTACTGGTCAGGAAAGGAGACACAATGCAACGAGAGAAACTCATCCAGTCCCTGACTGCCTGTCTCATGATGTCGGCGCTCGCGCTCCTCGTGTTTGCGTGCAAGGCGCCGCCGATTCCAGGGTACGAGAAGGAGTCGGGCCACGCGGCTGCGCACGAGTCGGAGGCGCAGCCGGCGACACCGGCGACACCGGCGACACCGGAGGTTTCCGGGCCGGCAGGCAAGGCACAGGTCACGGAAAAGAGCGTCGAAGTCGGGGATGTCAACAGGGGAGAGACGGCGTCCCACACCTTCATCGTAAAGAATGTGGCAAAGGAAGGCATGCTGACCATAAAGCGCGCCAGCTGTGGGTGAGGCTGCAAAGCCGCTATCGTCTCAGAAGCGGACATTCCCCCGGGAGGGGAAGGAAAAATCGAGATGTCGTTCTCAACGGGCGGGCGCGCCGGAAAGAATTCCAAGACGCTGGTTGTTGAAACAAATGACCCGGACAACCCAAGGCTGTCGATCCCCATGTCCGTCAATGTCATCGTCGGCCTGGACTTCGAGCGCCCCTACCTCCGTTTTCCGGCCATATCGCTCGGCCAGGAAACGACCATGACCATGAACATCCTGGCCAAGGACCCCGCAGCCGTAACATTCGGCAAGGTCACCTGCTCGGTGGAGTCCATGAAGGCAAAGGTCGTCAGGGAGGACAAGGAAGGAGCGTCTCAGTGGAAGCTGGAGGTGACCTACAAGCCGACCGCCACGGGAAGAATATCCGGGGATGTGGAAGTCAACGTGCTCAAGCCGGAGGAAAAGGTCCTTACCCTGAGCGTGTCTGCCGACGTCGAGGGCGATATCAGCGTCATGCCCAGGGCGCTGACCATACGCAAGCCCAAGGAGGGCGAGGCCGAGATAACGGGAAGGACGGTGACGCTCAAGGCCAATACGGGGACATTCAAGATCAAGGGCCTCGAGGACCCCAACGGGTTTGTCACCGCGAAAAAGAAGGCGATCACGGAGGGGGAGGAATACAGCCTGGACGTGACGGTTACGTCAAAGGGAATGCAGCAGGAGCGCTTCAACACGGAGCTCGTGGTCAAGACCAACTCGGCCATGCAGCCGGTCATCAAGATTCCGGTCAACTTTCTGCCCAAGGCCGACTCGTCCAAGGGCCTCCAGGTCAAGCCGGGAGTACCCAACAAGGGCTCGTCCCCCCTGATGATGTCCCCCCCGCTCAAGCAGAAATAGCTGCAATAAGTCAAGCTTCCCTGCCGGACATCCCGCACGCGGTTGGCACACTTGCGTGGCACACTGTGGCACAGCCAGGGCCGTTTTTTCCATAAAGCAAGGGTTTTCAAGCTTCCGGGGGCTGGCACAACCCTTGCGTTCTATGGGGGCATGCACACCGAACCCACGCAAAACCCAAGGAGGTCAGCCATGAAAAGTACAAAAACAGCTTTTATTATCTGTGTCCTTTTTGCCCTTTCCTGCTCGCAGGATCCCGCGGTAAAGCAGGATATTATGGCCCTGGCGTCGCTCAGCGAGCTCGAGGGCTGCGATGAGGTCCTCGATTCTCTCAAGCAGAGCGTGATCGCGGAAATGGAAGAGAGGGTCGATGCCAACATGGAGAGCGTCCTCAGCGGGGATTACTGTGACAGGTACGAGTATCCTTATGACGATTATGGTGTCATGGACGCGTGCGCGGACGCCGGGTCCTATCCCCCGCCCGAGTCCACGCCCCCGCCGGAAGAAAACGGGGAAGAGGCTTCCGAGTACTCCGAGACCAACACGCAGGTCGTGGGTGTGGACGAGGCGGATTTCATCAAGAACGACGGCGGGTACATCTACATCCTGGCCGACGGCCGGTTCAAGATCATCGATGCCTGGCCGGCCGAGGAGTCTCGCCTCATCGCGAGCTTCCCGGTGGAGGGCGATCCCAGGAGCATGTTCGTGCACAACGACAAGGTCGTTGTGTACTCGGCGCCCGGCTATGGCTCGGAAGCCGATGACCCCTATTACCGCGGAGGCGAATGCACCTATGGGTATGACTGCGATTTCACGGGTGACGGAAAGCCTCTCAAGATCACGGTGCTCGATATCACGGACCGCACCGAGCCGCTGCTTGTAAGGGAAACCTGGTTTTCCGGCTCCTACATCAACTCGCGCCGCATCGAGGACGCAGTGTACACGGTCATTTCTTTTCCCGAAATCATGTTCCCGGACCTGGCATACTGGCCCGAGGGCACCAGGAGCTACTGCCCTGACTCGGGCCTGACCGACAAGTGGGTCGTGAAGGCGGCGTTCGAGAAGCTCAAGGCCGAGAACCGCGAGAAGATCGAGGGAACCGAGGTTACGGACTGGCTTCCCGGCGTGACGGACAAGGTTTACACGGATTCCGGTTCCGTGACCACGGCGGATCTTCTGGCCGGCTGCGAGAACTTCTTCGAGTCGGACATCAAGGACGGCAACTCGCTGCTGACCATTGCTGCGTTCGACATGATGGGCCTCGACCCCATGAACATGTCCACCATCATCGGCAGGCCGGGCGCGGTGTATGCCTCGCACCAGGCGCTCTACGTGGCCTCGAGGCACAGCTCGGAGCACGGCGGCGGCTGGTACTATGACGAGCTGGACACGGTCAGGGAAGTGACCACGATCCACAAGTTCGTGCTGGACTACGAGGCGGCCGACGCGGCCTACGCGGTGACGGGGGTGGCCAAGGGCCGCATCCTCAACCAGTTTTCCATGGACGAGCACGAGGGTTACCTTCGCATTGCCACGACCACGGGCCACCTGCCCGGCCCCGACGTTCACAGCACGCTCAGCGTGCTCGAGCAGAAGAACGGGAGGCTGGACGTGGTCGGCCAGGTCGACAACATCGCGCCCACCGAGGACATCCGGTCCGTGCGCTTCAACGGCAACAAGGGCTTCATGGTCACCTTCAAGAAGACCGACCCGCTTTTCGTGCTGGAGCTCAGCGACCCCGAGAACCCGAAGATCGCGGGCGAGCTCAAGATCCCGGGCTTTTCAACCTACATGCACATCATGGACGACAATCACGTGCTGAGCATCGGGTATGACGCGGACGACCAGGGCAGCTTCGCATGGTTCACGGGCATCCAGCTGCAGATCTTCGACGTGTCCAAGCTCGACGACCCGACGCTGATCCACAAGGAGGTCATCGGCACGCGCGGCAGCACGTCCGACGCGACCACGAACCACATGGCCTTCAACTTCTTCGCGCCCAGGGACCTTCTGGCCATTCCCATGACCATCTGCGAGGGCGGCTCGGGCGGCGGCATGAGCGGCGACACCATGACCTTCAGCGGCCTGATGGTCTTCAGGGTGACCGTGGACGAGGGATTCAGCGAGCTGGGCAGGGTATCGCACGCCGACCCTGACGCGGTTGCGCAGGACCCTTACTTCAGCTGCGGCAACTGGTGGACGAACTCCAACTCCCTGGTCAAGCGCAGTGTGTTCATGGAGGATTACGTCTACTCCGTGGCAAGAGAGCTGATCAAGGTCAACCACATCGACACGCTCGGCGACGACCTCGCCGCCATCGACCTCGTTGATTAGACAACCGCCAGTTCAATCCCCTCACGCTGCATGTAGAACCGGGCAGGGCAGGGGCTTAAGCCCCGCCGGCCCCATTTTCAGCCTCATTTCACGCGGCCCGTAAAGGGCCGCACTACACGTCGCTCGGGTCAAAGACAGCGAAGTTGCTGCTCGTGTTGCAGCTCAGGACGACCTTCCTCGTTCCACCGTCCTCGATCCAGATGGCGTGACCGGGGCCCGTGCACCCGGCCGGGGCGTAGAGCGTGCCGCTCGAGACCACGGTAGCGTCGGACGCCACGGTCGTTATGGTGTAGGTGTTGTCATTGTAGCCCGTGCTCACGACGAGAATGTTCGAGCCGTCCTCGATGAGGTCGATGCCCACCGGGCCGTCGCCCACGCGCTGCCATCCGGTGAGAGCCGGCGGCTCAGACGTGTCGGGCCAGCTGGCCAGGGTAAGATACCCGTCTCGCCAGCTCGAGACCGCGCACACGCCCGCAAGGCACCGGACCCGCCTGGGGTTGACGCCAACCTCGCCCACGAACACGCTGCTTGAGTGCGTGAACTCCGAGGCGTAGTCGCCGTACCACAGCTCGCCGGCGAAGTTTGAGTCGGCCGTGGGCTCCAGGGTCAGGGCCGCGATGAAAAACCCGTCGAACGCGCTCCAGGCGCTGATGGCCGTGTGGTCGGTCGGCGACTCGTCCTCGTAGGTGAAGAAGCCGGCGTTCGTCTGCGTGCCTTCCCACGCATCGAGGCCGGTCGACCACGCGTACATCACAACGTCCCTTTCCGAATAGCTCACGGCAATGAAGTGGCCGTCGTAATCCAGGCCGCCCACGGGCCCCGGCGGCCTGCAGGCGTCGGTCACATTGCCGATGGGATAGTTTTCAGGATCCAGGAAGCGGGACTCACCCGCGTCAAACATGAACCGGTCCAGTCCGTTGGGGCCGAAGGCCAGCATGTCGTCGACGCCCGAGTGGCGCATCATGGGAAAGACGCCGTAGTAGGGCGAGGTGCCGATGTCCTGGAAAAGCGCCACACCCGTGCCCAGGTTGTGAATGTTGAAGCTGCCGCCCGCAAACGCGATCTTGATGCCCACATCCTCGAACTCATAATACTGCCCCCCTTCAGGCCTTTCGGGAATCTCGGTCAGGCCCTCGGGCCCGTTGAGCGTGTCCACGATGATGATGTCCGAGTCGCATAAATCAGGGGTGCAGGCATATCCCGGGAAATGCCTTTCGCCCTCTCCTTCACAGAATGCGGCGCTTACGTTGTTTTCGCATTCGCCGCCGCTTCGGCAGCAGACGCCGGTAAACGACGGGCATTCGACGCCTTCGTCCTCGCAGGTTTTCCCTGCATAGAAATCCAATCCGCCGCTGTCCGTGCAATCACCTTGCGTGAGATACACGCACCGGTCCGCGAGGCAGCACGCGCCTTTTATATAGGGCTCGCAATCGACAAGACCACAACCCAAATTATAGGGTCCTGCGACGGTTCCTCCGTTACTCTCACACTGATATGGCCTTTGTTGTGCGCAGGCTCCGCTGGTCAGGCAGCATGGAGCTTTGCATGCACTCTCATTGCAATTACTATGGTCATCGTTCCAGGCCCCGTCCACGTCATTGCATTCATCATGGCCTACCATCGAGCAATGGTCCGGGAAGCAACAGACCCCCTTTGCATCGAAATGACTGCAATCGCAGTTCGGATGGGCCAGCATGAGCAATGCCAGCAGAACCGCTACCAGCAGGCACTTGATTGTCAGCTTTCTTTTTTTTTCATGCAAACCCATTCAGCGTTGAAAATAATTTGTATCCGTTTAACGATCCCATGACAAGGTTTAATGCGAAAAATGAATTCAGAACGACAATACAGACTGACGGCCGATCGGAATTTTCAGCCGGCAGGCCGGTTGTATCAGGGAAAGGGAGATGCCGTTGATAAATGCAAGATTCTGCAATGCCGCCGGCCTTTGCCTTCTTCCTGTCCTGCTTGCGCTTTCCGCCCATGCCAACGACGGGCCGGTCACGACCATGCACGGCGGGTCGATCAAGCCGGTCAAATCAAAAGACATCAGGCTGGTGAAGGAAAAGGCGACCTTTGAAACTTACTATGATCATGAAGAAGGCTTTCAGTTTTTCAGCAAGGTGGATGTTCACTATGTGCTGAAAAACAAGGCCAAGGAGACAAGGAAGGTCAGGACCGGGTTTCCTTTCACCAACTGTTATGTCACGAGCAACGACCTCGTTAAAAACTTCCATGGGTTCAGCATGCGCGACGGGGACGGGGAAGTCGAGATCAGGAAGCTTGAAGACGGAAGCGAAAGCCTGCCCACGTGCTGGGTCATAACAGACCTTTCATTCGGCCCGCTCGAGAAAAAGGAGCTGACCATTTCGTACAGGCAGCAGTGGGACGCCGAGTACAACAGCGCGCAAAATCGCGAAGAGGAGTTTTTTTCCTATATTCTAACGCCCGCAAAAAGCTGGGCCGGGTCCATGGATTCCGCGGATTTCAAGTTCGTCATGCCCATGGCCAGGAAGCGGCCCGACAAAAAGGCTGAAGCCATCGATTTGTGCAACATGTCATTTTCCATCGCGCCCACGGCCATGGAAAAGAAGGACGGCAGCATGATCTTCGAGTGGCAGTACAAGAACTTCAAGCCGAACAGGGAGCTCTTTGCCTACTACAGCGTGGGGCCATGCTCGTCCGAGACCGTGGGCGTGGAGAACCCGGTCAGCAACTTTCTTCGCAGCGCCATGCTCAACTGCGAAACCGCGGCCCAACGCGACGCCGTGGCCGCAGCGCTGAGCGACGCGCTCGCTCTTTCAACGAATAAGCTTAAAAACAAGAAATACGCAAACGACAAGGGAAAAAAAGACGCCTGGGGTCTGCCCGCCCTGCTGGCACACGCCTTCATCCCCACCAGCGCTTACAAAAACCTGGGCAAACAGTTCTACAAGGACATCAAATCCGACCGCGTCCAGGACCAGCTTCGAAAAATTCTAGTTACTATTCCAAACGGCGGGTGAGCGGTCCCCCCCCAACCTCGTTTCGTTGTATGTGCAATGGATTGCCTGGTGGAGCTCCCATTACAAACGTATGACCTTGCATTTTTCGTGCCGGAAAACGCCGGGCTGAGACACGGAAAATGCCTGGAAATTCATGGAAAACATGGGACTCGGCATGAAAAAACTGCAAGGCTGTGAAATTTTTTCATGATTCATTCGAAAGCTGGAAACTTTATCCTCCGCCATTCCCGGGCTGTCGGTTTCCCCCATCACGGCCGGCAGGTCCCGCGGCGTGACGGCTGCGCTCACGCGGGCCTTCTGAATCCAGCGGGCATCGAAGGGCGCCGCGCTAATTTTTTTCTTTCGGCAGGCAGTAGGTCCCGTCGAGGCGCTTGCACATCTCGTCGTAGCGTTTTTCCAGGTCGTCGAGCTCCCTGCGATAGGTCTTGTCGTCGAGCTCCCCGGACACGCGCCTCTTTTCCAGGAGCTCCAGGTGGTTTTTGTACCACAGGTCGGGATCGAAGTTGTACGTCATGAGGATACATTGTTTTATATCGCGGGCCGCGGGTTTTTTCAACCGGCGTGGCAATCCATTGCAGCCGGGTGTATGCTAAGTACAGCGCCCCGCAAGTAAGGGACCACTCACTGCTGCGGCCGCGCCTGCCGGCCGCCTCG